>PMAF01000197.1:10191-20065 GCA_003152455.1 Hyphomicrobiales bacterium | reverse complement strand
CCGGCGAACACGTCGACGAAATAATGCCCGCCGCCCAGCGGCGTTGCCAGCAGCATCGCGACGTTCGCCACCACCGCGATCGGGCGGGACCACCGCACCGGCCAGAGCGCCCAGAGATAGAGCGTGGCCGCCGTCGCGTGGAAGCTGGGGAAGGTGACGATGCCCGTAAGCTTCATCAGTTCGAGATGGCGCAGCGAGCCGTCGCGCACCATTGGCAGATCCTTCAACTGATCGAGATAGGCGCCGGGCGTGAATACGTTCGGATCGGTCGTGACATGCAGGAAGTCGTACGTACCCATGGCCGGCATAAAGGCCGAGATTACCGTTGTCACCACCAGCGCGATCGCGAACGCCAGGGTGAATTCCTGCAGCCGCCGGTAACGGCGCGTCGCGCCCAGCACGATGGGAACGCCGAACACCTGCCAGCCGATCATGCCATAGGCGAGCACCGTGCAGTACAGCAGCGCGTGGTGGCTGAAGATGAAATTGAACTGGGCCATCCAATCGAGGCCGAGCGCGCGATCGAGCGCCATCAACGGGGCGTCCACGAGCGGGAAGTTGGCGGATGCGGCGACATAAGTCATCGGCGTCATCAGCACCGGGATTAGCAGGATCTGTCCGGTCGAGCCGAGGATGAAGATCACGCGCGGGTCGCGTTTAGTCGCCCAGTGCGCTTTGTGATAGGCGTAGCCGACATACGCCGCAGCCATCCCGATCGGCAGGGGAGTGCTCGTGATTTTTATGGACAAGCCGGTCAGCGCCATGGCGAGGACGAGGGCCAGCGCCATCAGGCCGAGCGGAACCCAACTGTACGTAAAGAGGCGCCATGCCACCGGTTCGTCGAGGTCTTGCGACATGTCTGCTTCGCCCGGCCACCGGTAGTTTTGCGGAGGTATGGTAGTTTGATACTCCTTAATGGCCTCGTAACTGCGATGGTTAACTGCACCGCGTATTCGCGGCTTGCCAGCGAGCCCGTGAGGCCAGATTCTGCTCTCTAGGCCCCAAAAAGCTTTTATTGCACCGCAACATAAATTGCGTCAAACTGTAAGAAACCTTGGGTCTCAGGGAGAGTGCAGATGCCGGCCGCCGCAAAGGTGAAGAGCGTTCCTCCGCTCAAGGACCTCTATGACATCGGCGAGATTCCGCCGCTCGGGCACGTGCCCGAGAAGATGCACGCCTGGGTGATCCGGCAGGATCGCCATGGACCGCCGGACAAGTCCTTCCAGCTCGAGGTCGTACCCACTTGGCCGATCGGCGAAGACGAAGTGCTGATCTTGGTGATGGCCGGAGGCGTCAACTACAACGGCATCTGGGCCGGCCTCGGGCAGCCGATCACGCCCTTCAATGTGCACAAGCAGCCCTACCACATCGCCGGCTCCGATGCTTCGGGCATCGTCTGGGCGGTCGGCGCCAAGGTGCATCGCTGGAAGGTCGGCGACGAGGTCATCGTCCATTGCAATCAGGACGACGGCGACGACGAGGACTGCAACGGCGGCGATCCGCTGCTGTCGCCCTCGCAGCGCATCTGGGGTTACGAGACGCCGGACGGCTCGTTCGCGCAATTCTGCCGCGTGCAGTCGCGCCAGTTGATGCTCAAGCCGGCCCATCTCACCTGGGAAGAATCGGCGTGTTACACGCTCACGCTGGCCACCGCCTATCGCATGCTGTTCGGCCATCCGCCGCATACGCTCAAGCCCGGTGACAATGTGCTGGTGTGGGGCGCCTCCGGCGGTCTCGGCGTGTTCGGCGTGCAACTCGTCGCGGCGTCCGGCGCCAACGCTATCGGCGTGATCTCCGACGATTCGAAAGCCGAATATGTTTTCAATCTCGGCGCCAAGGGCGTGATCAATCGCAAGGAGTTCAAGTGCTGGGGCCAGTTGCCGCCGGTGAATTCCGNNACGGGAAAACGCGACGTCGATATCGTATTCGAGCACCCGGGCGAGCAGACCTTCCCGGTGTCGTCGATGGTGGTCAAGCGCGGCGGCATGGTCGTGTTCTGCGCCGGCACTACCGGCTTCAACATTACGTTCGACGCGCGCTATGTTTGGATGCGGCAGAAGCGCATCCAGGGCTCGCACTTCGCGCATTTGAAGCAGGCCAGCCAAGCCAACCGCTTCGTGATCGAACGCCGCATCGACCCTTGCATGAGCGAAGTATTCCCATGGGAGAAAATCCCGCTTGCCCACATGAAGATGTGGAAGAACCAGCACCCGCCGGGCAACATGTCGGTGATGGTCAATGCCCCGCGAACAGGCTTGAAGACTTTCGAGGACGTGCAGGAAGCAGCCGGCGGCTAGCGCACGCGCGCGTTCTCCCGCGCCTTGGCGATGACCGAATTCAACTCGGCGCCGTAGATGAAAATCGACGCGCAGCCATAGAGAAACACCAGCGCGATCATCGCCGAGGCAAGTCCCGCATACATCGACACGTAGGCGAACGTGTAATAGGCGAGATAACGGCCGAAGGCCGCGCCGCTGATCAGCCAGAGCAATATCGTGGCCGCAATGCCCGGCGCGATCTCGACGAAGGCGCGCCGTCCCGCCGGCAGCCAACTGTGCACGATCATCAGCGCGATCACCAGCACGAACGCCGCCACGGCGTAACGCGCGAAGGTGATGGTGCGGCTGAACGGCTCCAACGTCGGCACATAGTGCAGCAGCTTGTTCCAGATCAGCGGCGCCAGCACCACCAGGAACGAGAACGCCAGGATCGCGACGGCGCCCACCAGCACGTAGCCGATCGACTCCAGCCGCAACAGCCACCAGGGCCGCGGGTCGCTGGCGTCGTAAGCGCGGTTGAGCCCGACCCGCAGGCTTTCGACGCCGCTGGACGCGAAATAGAGCGCGAACAGAATACCGAATGTGAGCACGTCGCCGCGCGTATCGGTCAGCACGCCGGCGACGTCGACCGCGATCGGGCCGGCGACTTCCTGCGGCCACGCTTCCAACAGGATGCGCGCGGCCTCGTCGGCGAGCTCTTTCGAGCCGAAGAAAAACCCGGCCAGCGCGGTGACGACGATCAGAAACGGAAAGAGTGCCATTAGCGTGGACAGCGCGATATGGCTCGCGATCGCCCAGCCGTCGTCGGCGAGAAAATGCCGGAACGCGTCGGCGACGATTCGCAAAGACAGTTTGAGAAGGCGCAAGACGTTTCGCCCCGCACGAAATCGGTCGCCCTGAGATCGGCTATTGGCGCCGGCTTTGCAAGGGGTGGCCGTCAGCTATCCGCGCAGGCGGGAGAGAAAATCAGGCCGCCTGCACGTTGACGAGGAATTGCCGCACTTCCGCTTCGAGGTTTTCCGCCTCGACCGCGACGGCATCGGCAAGGTCCTTGACGTCGGAGGCGGTCGAGCGGGCGTCGACGGTGACGCCGGCGACCTTGCTCATCGCTTCGGCGCCGCTGCGCGCCTCGCCGGAGGCGCGGCTGACGCCTTCCGCGATCGATGCGACCGCGGAGTTCTGCTCATCGACGGTGGCCGCCACCATCGTGGCGATTGCCGACATTTCACGAATAATGGAGTTGACCTGTTCGATCGCATGCGCGGCGTCGGCCGCGGCCGATTGGATCGAGCCGATCTGCTCGGCGATCTCTTCGGTCGCTTTCGCGGTCTGTCCGGCCAGTGATTTCACTTCCGAGGCGACCACCGCGAAACCGCGGCCGGATTCGCCGGCGCGGGCCGCTTCGATGGTGGCGTTGAGCGCCAGCAAATTGGTCTGCCCGGCGATCGCCTGGATGAGGCCCACGACCTCGCCGATGCGGTTGGCGGCGGCGCCAAGCTCCGACATGGTAATGACGGTGCGCTCGGCTTCCGATACCGCGCGCCCCGCCACGTCGGTGGATTTCGCGGCCTGCGAGGCAATCTCGCCGATCGAAGCAGCCAATTCTTCGACCGAACCGGCGGCCGTGGTCACATTGTCGGATGCGGCGGCGACGCTTTGTTCGGCAGTGCGCGCCGCGGCCGACATGGTATCGGCGGATTTGTTGAGGTCGGTCGAGCTCATTTCGAGTTTCATGGAGGCTCCGCGCAGCTTGCTCAGCGCGTTTTCGACCGAATATTTGAATTGCGCGATGGTGAGCCCAATTTCGTCGTTGCGCTGCGTCTGCGTGCGGGTTGCATCAGTCTGGATGGCGGCGAGCTTTTCCCGCTCGATCATGCTGTCGCGAAAGACGATTACGGCGCGCGCCATCTCGCCGATCTCATCGTGGGCGGCGGTGGCGGGAATACGGGCGCTGGTGTCGCCGTCGGCAAGCCGTTGCATCGCGCCGGCCAGACCATTGAGCGGCCGCGTAATGCTGCGTCCGATCAGCCAGCTGAAACCGAGGCCGAGCGCGACCATGGCGATGCCGACCGCGATAATTCCGGTGCGGGTATGGGCGAGCGACGCGGTCAGTCCCGACGAAGCGGAAATCGCGGTCTCGGTCGCGTGCTTGATGATGTCGTCTGCGCGCGGCAGCATGCTTTGACTGTCGATATCGATCACCGCGCGCAGCGGATGCACGCGGTCGAAGCCCTTGACCCACCGCGCGAAGGTGTCGGCATAAGTTTTCACCTCCTGTTCGAGTGCGTCTTTCATCTCCGGTGTGCCGTCGATCAAAGCGAACGTGTCGGTGAATTTCTTGTAGCTGGCGAGAAATTGCTCTTTGGTCAATTCGCTTTGATTGAGCCGGTATTCGGCTTCGTAGGTTCGCATGGCCAACAGCGCCATCATCAACTTGCCGGCGTCCGCTTCGGCCAGCCACGTCATATTCTCGTTGATGATGCGCTCGACGGCGTTGCCGGCTCCGCGAAGATTGTCGCGTAGTCCCGAATTCTCGTCGAAGCCGAGAATCTTCTGCTCGCGCACCAGTTCGCTGAAGGTATCGCTCAAAGCCATGACGTCCTTGCGCAAGCCCACCATGTTTTCGGCATGGTCGCGGTCGATCGAGACCGCGATGGTGTCGAGGCTACGCAGCGCGAGCGCGTGAGCCTGCTGGAAGCTCACCACCAGATTGTCGCTGGGGTTGGCGCTGAAGTCCTTCACGATGATTCGCAGCGCCCCGATCGCGCTCTTGAAATCACGGCTGGCGCCGGCGAGTTTGGCGGAATGCTGAACGGTTTCGAAGGCATTGCCGACGTCGGTTTCGCCGGAGATATAGGTGAGCCCATTGGCGACGAATCCGACCACCGGAATTAGCGCCAGCACGATGATACGGGTGCGCACCGAAATCGATGTCAGCAGCCGGGTCAGCCGCTTGAACGGAATCGCTAGGTTTTTGAAGCGCATGGCCCGTTCGGAGTTCGTCCGCGGCAAAAGGCACCGTGCAGAGGTATCCCCGCGATCAAAGCGTGAAATGGTTAATTTTGTAGCAATTTGAGGATCGGTGCCGTCCAATGGCCCCGGAAAACCGCAGATTTCCGGCCCACTTTGCTTTTGTGCACTGCACGCGTAGTGTCTATAGCGCAGCCGGACCATAGACATCGCCTTCCCGAGGATTCCATGCCCGTCGCCGCCTCCCGCCCTACCGCCGAACCCGCTCTGGTCGAACTCAGCCGCGAAGCGACCGCCGCACTCGATGCCTTGCTGGCCGATGCCGTGGCCAAGGTGCGCGAGAGGGTCGTGGTGGGGGGTAAGCCGGACGGCCGCTTGTTCGATCGCGAGCAGCGCGCCACTCACGGGCTGGCCTGGCTCGCTACCTACGTGGAAGCCGTGCGCCAGCTCGCCGCCTACACCGAACGCATGGTCGGCGCCGGCACGCTCGGCGAGATCGAGGAAAACCTCGTGCGCATCGCGCTCGGTGAATATCTCGCCCAGATCGTGGGCGGGATTCCCATGAGCCAAGGAGAGCTGGTGCGGCCGAGCGACCTCGGGCTTTCAGCCGCGCAAGTGGCGGCCCGCTTTAGCGCAGACGTCGAGAGCTTGATCGCCAGCGGCAATACCGTGGAACGGCGCGCCCGTCTGATCGAGCTGATGCGCGCCAGCCACAATGCCACGGTCGGCAGCTGCGGCCTCGACGAAACCCTGGAATCGATCCGCGAGGAAATGCGCAAATTCGCCGACAGCGAGGTGATCGGCCACGCCCAGACTTGGCATCGCACCAACAGCTACATCCCGCTCGAAATCATCGGGCAGATGGCGGAGCTCGGCGTGTTCGGGCTGACGATCCCCGAGGCCTTCGGTGGTATGGGGCTCGGCAAGGAATCCATGTGCGTGGTGTCCGAGGAGCTGTCGCGCGGCTATATCGGCGTAGGCTCCTTGGGAACTCGCTCGGAGATCGCCGCCGAATTGATCCTCGGCAGCGGCACGACCGAGCAGAAGCAAATATGGCTGCCGAAGATCGCCTCCGGCGAGGTGCTGCCGACCGCCGTGTTTACCGAGCCGAACACCGGTTCGGATCTGGCCTCGATCAAAACCCGCGCGGTGCGCGAGGGCGACGTCTACAAGGTCTACGGCAACAAGACCTGGATCACGCACCCGGTGCGCGCCGACCTGATGACGCTTCTTGTGCGCACCAATCCGAACGAAAAAGGCCATCGCGGGCTGTCGATGCTGCTCGCCGAGAAACCGCGCGGCGACGACAAGAATGCGTTCCCCGCAGAGGGCATGACTGGCACCGAGATCGAGGTGCTCGGCTATCGCGGTATGAAGGAATATGAGATCGCTTTCGACGGCTTCGAAGTGAAAGCGGAAAACCTGCTCGGCGGTGTCGAGGGGCTGGGCTTCAAGCAGCTCATGCAGACCTTCGAATCGGCGCGCATTCAGACGGCGGCGCGCGCCATCGGCGTGGCGCAGGCTGCGATGGAGCAGGCGCTCGGCTATGCGCAGGCCCGCGTGCAATTCGGCGTCCCGATCGTCAGCTTCCCGCGCGTGGCCGACAAACTGGCCATGATGGCGGCGGAAATCATGACCGCGCGCCAGCTTACGTATTTCGCGGCGCGCGAAAAGGATTCCGGCCGCCGCTGCGATCTGGAAGCCGGCATGGCCAAGCTGTTGGCCGCACGCATCGCCTGGGCCAACGCCGACAATGCGGTGCAGATTCACGGCGGCAACGGCTTCGCCTTGGAATTCCCGGTGTCGCGCATCCTGTGCGACGCCCGCATCCTGAACATTTTCGAGGGCGCCGCCGAGATCCAGGCGCAGGTCATTGCGCGCCGGCTGCTCGACGGGACCAATTGACCTAGGCTTTTAGCAACGAAATAGGCGCCGCGGCGTTTGATTCAGAACAAGACGCGGTACCCGTGTTTATTCTAGCGTTCCCTTCCTGTTCAGGAGGTACCTATGTCCGAATTATTGATCCACCGCGATGAATGGGTTGTGGTCTGCGACGGCGCCAAGGCGCTGGTGCTGCACAATGCCGGCGATGCCAAATTTCCCAATCTCAAGACGGTAGCGGTTTACGAGCAGAAGGATTTGGCGACCAGCGAACTCGGCGCCGATAGGCCGGGCCGTGCCTTTAGTCCGGCTGGGCACGGCCGTAGTTCCGTCGAGCAGACCGACTGGCACGACCAGTCGGAACGAACCTTTCTCCTGGAGCTGGTCAAGCACCTCGATGCCGCGCTCGCCGCCGGCAATGCGAAGTCGATCATCTTGGTGGCACCACCGCGCGCGCTCGGCATGATCCGTCCGGCCTATTCGCACGCGCTGCGCGCCGCGGTACGCGCCGAGGTCGACAAGGATCTCGTCAAACTGCCGATCCACGAGATCGAGAAGCATCTGACCGCCGCCTGAGGGCGTCAGCGCGCTCACGATTAAGGCTGGCCCGCCGCAATTGCGATGCTATGTTCGCCGCGAACCAATTCCCCCCGAGGCCGGCGGATGAATCGATTTGGCGGTCAATGCGCGCGTGGTGGTGTTCTGGTCGCGGCCGCCGCCCTGCTGGTGGCGACGATCGCCGCAGCAGAGGCGCAAGTCGGCACTCAGCCGCCCGCCGGGCTGCCGAGCGAAACCATCAACAACCCGATGGCGGTGCCCGGATTCTGGGACCCGCGCCGGCGGCCGGAACGGCCCGACCTGTCGCGTATCAGCATCATCCGCTTCCTCACCGAAATCGATTATCCGCCCTTCAACTATGCCGGGCCGGACGGCGCGCCCGCCGGCTTTAACGTCGATCTGGCGCGGTTGATCTGCGAGGAGATCAAGGTCGCCTGCACGATACAGATGCGGCGGTTCGACACGCTGCTCGCCTCCTTGAACAGCAACAATGGCGACGCGGTGATCGCCTCCATCGCCGAGACGCCGGAGACGCGCAAGCGGGTCGATTTCAGCGATCCCTATTACCGCACGCCGGCGCGCTTCGTGTCGCGCCGCGACTTCAGCAGCGATGACGTGCGCCCCGAGGCACTCGAAGGCAAGAAGATCGCGGTGGTCGCCGGCACCGCGCACGAAGCCTATCTGAAGGCCTTGTTCACNNTGCTGTTCGGCGACGGCATCTCGCTGGCGTTCTGGCTCAACGGCACCGACTCCGGCGGCTGCTGCGAATTCCGCGGCGGGCCTTACATGGAAAGCAGCTTTTTCGGCGAGGGCGTCGGCATCGCAGTCCGCCACGGCAATGACCTGCTGCGGCAGGCGTTCAACTGGGCGCTGTTCCGGCTGTGGGAGAAGGGCACCTTTACCGACCTGTGGCTGCGCTATTTCCCGATCAGCCCGTTTTGACCCGCAGATTTGACGTGTGGGCGCGGGATTCCTAGTGTCCGCGCCGGAGATCATGATGTCAGCTACTGAAACCGCAGCATCTTTGCGCGAACTCGCCGAGCACTCGAACGCCTGGCCGTTCGAGGAAGCGCGCAAGATCGTCGCGCGGCTGAAAAAGCATCCCAAGGACGAAGTGATCTTCGAGACCGGCTACGGTCCGTCCGGGCTGCCGCATATCGGTACCTTCGGCGAGGTCGCGCGCACCACCATGGTGCGCCACGCCTTCCGCGTGCTCACCGACGACAAGGTGAAGACGCGGCTGATCGCCTTTTCCGACGACATGGACGGCTTGCGCAAGGTGCCGGACAACGTGCCGAACAAGGAGATGCTGGAGAGCCATCTCGGCAAGCCGCTGACCAAGGTGCCCGATCCGTTCGGCACCCACCCGAGCTTCGGCGAACACAATAATGCGCGGTTGCGCACCTTTCTCGATCACTTCGGTTTTGACTACGAATTTCTGTCCTCGACGGATTGCTATACGTCGGGCCGTTTCGATGCCGCGCTGCTCAAGGTGCTGGAACACTTCGACAAGGTGATGGCGATCATGCTGCCGTCGCTGCGCGAGGAGCGCGCCGCGACCTATTCACCGTTTCTGCCGGTCGATCCGCGCACCGGCATTGTCTTGCAGGTGCCGGTGCTCTCGCACGACGCCAAGGCCGGCACCATCACCTACGAGGATCCCGACACCAAGCAGCCTGTCACCACGCCGGTCACCGGCGGGCGCTGCAAGCTGCAATGGAAGCCGGACTGGGCCATGCGCTGGGTTGCGCTCGGCGTCGACTACGAAATGGCCGGCAAGGACCTGATCGATTCGGTCAAGCTGTCGGGGGAAATCTGCCGGGCGCTCGGAGGCCAGCCACCTGAGGGCTTCAATTACGAGCTCTTCCTCGACGAGAATGGCCAGAAGATTTCCAAGTCGAAGGGCAACGGGCTGACCATCGACGAATGGCTGCGTTATGCCAGCCCGGAAAGCCTGTCATTGTTCATGTATCGCGAGCCGAAGGCGGCCAAGCGCCTCTACTTCGACGTCATCCCGCGCAGCGTCGACGAGTACCAGCAGCATCTCGACGGCTATCAGCGGCAGGGCGCCCGGCAGCAACTATCGAACCCGGTCTGGCATATCCATTCCGGACATCCGCCCAAGGTCGAGATGCCGGTCACGTTCTCCATGCTGCTGACGCTGGTTTCTTCGTCGAACGCGGAAA
>PMAF01000197.1:0-10094 GCA_003152455.1 Hyphomicrobiales bacterium | reverse complement strand
GGGAGCCGTTCCTCGATCAGAAGAAGAAGGCCAAGGACGGCAAGCCGGGCGTCTCGCTCGACTGGTTCAACATGCTCTACCAGGTGCTGCTCGGGCAGGAGAAAGGCCCGCGCTTCGGCTCGTTTGTCGCGGTCTATAGCCTGCAAAACACCATCGACATGATCGACGGCGCCCTGGCGCGGAGCGCGTAGATGTACGCCTGAGCTCGGCTACTGACTCGCCCACACGATGCGGGCGACCCACACCACTTCGGACATCGGCAAGGTACGGTCGCGGTGCTCGGCGTTGAGCGATTTGAGCTCGACGCTCTTGCCGGTCTTGCGCTTGAGCTCTTTGACCATCACCTCGCCGTCCTTGGTCTTGACCACGACGCGGTCGCCGCGGCGCACGGGCGCGGCCGGCGAGACCACGATGACGTCGCCGTCGCGATAGGCCGGCTTCATCGAATCGCCGGAGATTTCCAGCGCGTAGGCGTGCTCGTCGGTGACCGAGGGGAAGGCGATTTCTTCCCAGCCCTTGCCGACCGGAAAACCGCCGTCGTCGAAATAACCGCCGGCGCCGGCTTCGGCGAAGCCGATCAGCGGAACGTTCGAAATCGCCACCTTGCCGCTGTCGGTGATCAGGTTGACGAAAGTGTCGACCTTGGTGCTGGTGGCCGCCAGCGCCTTGGCCACCGATTCGGTAGACGGCCAGCGCGGCCGGCCTTCCGGGGTGATGCGCTTGGACTTGTTGAACGTAGTCGGGTCGAGGCCGGCCTTCTTGGCGAGCCCGGAAGGCGTCAGCTTGGCGCGAGCGGCCAGCCGGTCGATGGCAGTCCAAATTTGGTTGTGTGTCAGCATGACAAGTCCGGGGTCCCGGGGTGCTTATAAGACTCTAGTCCAATATATAGGAATTATAGCCGTGAGTCGCCCCCCTTCCGCAACCGTTTCCTTGCGCCGTGCCTTGAACAGGCGGCATCCCCGCCGATAGGGTCAAAGTCCATCCAACCCGGAGCCGAATGCGGTGATCGGTTTTTTCGACCGCCTGTCCCGCCCGCTGATGCGGGCCCTCGACCCGGAGGATGCTCATGCCTTGGCGATCAAGGCCTTACGCTACATGCCGCTGGCGCGGCCGGCCGCCGACGCGCGCGAGCTGAGCGTCCGTGCCTTCGGCCTTAATTTTCCCAATCCGGTCGGAATCGCGGCCGGCTTCGACAAGAACGCGCAGATCCCGGACGCGCTCTTGCGGCTGGGTTTCGGCTTTGTGGAGGTCGGGACGATCACCCCGCTGCCGCAGGCCGGCAATCCGCGCCCGCGCCTGTTCCGGCTCGAATCCGACGAGGGCGTGATCAACCGTCTCGGCTTCAACAACGGAGGCGCGGCGGCGGCGCTCAAGAGGCTGGCCGCGCGCGCCGACGAGGGCGGCATCGTCGGCGTCAATATCGGCGCCAACCGCGACAGCGCCGACCGCAGCGGCGACTATGTGCGACTGGTCGAAACCTTCGCGGCGGTCGCCAGCTATTTCACCGTCAACGTCTCCTCGCCCAACACGCCCGGCTTGCGCGACTTGCAGCAGGCCAAGGCGCTCGACGATCTGCTCGCCCGCGTGCTCGACGCGCGCGAGCGGGTGCGCCCGCGCGTCGGACCGGTGCCGGTGCTGGTCAAGATCGCGCCCGATCTCACGCTGTCGGATCTCGACGACGCGGTCGGCATCGCACGCAAGCACCGGGTCGACGGCATGATCGTCGGCAACACCACGATCTCGCGCCCCGGCTCGCTGCGCGAGCGCGACAAGGCCAGGGAAGCGGGCGGGCTGTCCGGTCGGCCGCTGTTCAAGCTTTCGACCCGCATGCTGGCGGAGACCTTCGTGCGTGCCGAGGGGGTGTTTCCGCTGATCGGCGCCGGCGGCGTCGACTCCGGACCCACGGCAATCGCCAAGATCAAGGCCGGCGCGACGCTGGTGCAGCTTTACACCGGGCTGGTATACCGCGGCATCGGGGCGGTCACCGAGATCAAGGCCGACCTGCTGGCGGCGCTCAAGCGCGGTCACCGCAACTCGCTGACGTCCATGGTCGGCTCGGATGCGGCGGATATTACGGCGGAGAGTTGGCCGAGCTAGCGGCCGCGCGGCGCATTGACGACGCGCATGATGATCCAGATCGGGATCACGATCACCGCGCCGAGCAGGAAATAGCGCCACAGCCAGCGGAACGCGTCGAAGCCCATGTTCCAGATCGAGCGGATCAGCCGCTCCACGCTGCGCACGATGTCGTACGGATCGAGGCCGAGCGCCGCCAGGACGACGCCGACCAGGATCGACACCAGGATCAGGCGCAGCAGCACCGCCAGCGGCGAGCCGCCGAAAACCTTGGTGACGGTGCCGTTGCTCATCGGTTTTTCTCCTGGGGTGGTCCGGTCTTCGATCATGTTTCCAGCCTAACACGATTGGCGTGCGCGACTTCAGATATGCTTAGAATCACAGAATGGAACCCGCAACCGCCTTCGATCGGACCGATACCATGCCGCTGCTGCCGGACGTGTTCACCCGCTGGTTCGCCGGCCGCGGCTGGGCGCCGCGCCCGCATCAGCTCGAATTGCTCGCCAAAGCGCGGGCAGAGCGTTCGGTGCTGCTGATCGCGCCCACCGGCGGCGGCAAGACCCTGGCCGGCTTTCTGCCGACGCTGGTGGAACTGCACAACGCTGCCGCCGCGCCGCGCCGGCTGGCCTCGACCGGGCGCGACATCGGCTGCCCGCAAGGCCTGCACACGCTCTATATCTCGCCGCTCAAGGCGCTTGCCGTCGACATCGCGCGCAACCTGGAAATGCCGGTGCGCGAGATGGGCCTGGATGTGCGGCTGGAAACCCGCACCGGCGACACGCCGGCGTCCAAACGCCAGCGCCAGCGCCGCTATCCGCCCGACATTCTGCTCACTACGCCGGAGCAGGTCGCGCTGCTGCTGGCGTCGGCCGATGCGCCTTATCTATTTGGTTCGCTCCGCCGCGTGGTGCTCGACGAATTGCATTCACTGGTCACGTCCAAGCGCGGCGATCTTTTGTCGCTCGGTCTGGCGCGGCTGTTCGCGCTGGCGCCTGGCATCACCACCGTCGGCTTGTCGGCGACGGTGGCCGAGCCCGACGATCTCGCCCGCTATTTGGTGCCGCGGTCCGCGAGCCGCGAGGCGTNNAGCCGCAGGTCACCATGCTCGACACGGAGGAGCATTTGCCCTGGGCCGGGCATTCGGCGCGCCACGCGCTCGGCGAAATCTACGCGCTGATCAAGACGCACAAGACCACGCTGGTGTTCGTCAACACCCGCAGCCAGGCCGAATTCCTGTTCCAGGAATTGTGGGGCGCGAACGACGACAACCTCGCCATCGCACTGCATCACGGCTCGCTCGACGTCGCCCAGCGGCGCAAGGTCGAATCCGCCATGGTAGCCGGTAAGTTGCGCGCGGTTGTTTGCACCTCCTCGCTCGATCTCGGCGTCGATTGGGGCGACGTCGATCTCGTCATCAATGTCGGCGCGCCCAAGGGCTGNNCCGGCACGCTCGACGTGCTGGCGCAGCACATTCTCGGCCGAGCGGTCGGTGCGCCGTTTTTGTCCGACGAACTCTATACGGAAGTGCGCTCTGCCGCGCCCTATGCGGCGCTGGCGCGTTCCGATTTCGACGCCGCGGTCGATTTCGTCGCCACCGGCGGCTATGCGCTCAAGGCTTACGAGCGCTTCGCCAAGATCCGGCAGGGGAAGGATGGCCGCTGGCGCATTACTCATCCGCGCGTGGCGCAGCGCTACCGCATGAATGTCGGCACCATCGTCGAAGCCGACATGCTGAAAGTCCGCCTGGTGCGCTCGCGGGCGTCGGGCACCATGATCCCGCGCGGCGGCAGGTTGTTGGGCGAAGTCGAAGAATATTTTATCGAGATGCTGTCGGTCGGCGACACTTTCGTGTTCGCCGGCGAGATCCTCAAATACGAGGCCCTGGTCGAAGACGAGGTCTACGTCTCGCGCTCGACCGCGACCGACCCGAAAGTGCCGGCCTACGAAGGCGGCAAGTTTCCGCTCTCGACCTATCTCGCGGCGCGCGTGCGGTCGATTTTGGCGCACAGCGATACCTGGCGCGCTTTGCCTGCCCAAGTGCGTGAATGGCTGGAGATACAGCAGTGGCGCTCGCTGCTGCCGGCCGCCGGCGATCTGCTGGTGGAAACCTTCCCGCGCGCGGCCAAGTATTATCTGGTGTGCTACCCGTTCGAAGGGCGGCTTGCGCATCAGACTTTGGGGATGCTGCTTACGCGCCGGCTGGAGCGGGCCGGACAAAAGCCGCTTGGCTTCGTCGCCAATGAATATGCCCTGGCGGTGTGGGGCCTGGGCGATCTTGGGCTTCGCATTGCGCGCGGCGACCTGTCGCTCACCCAATTGTTCGACCAGGACATGCTGGGCGACGATCTGGAAGCGTGGCTCGCCGAATCGGCGCTGATGAAGCGCACCTTCCGCAGTTGCGCCATCATCGCCGGGCTGATCGAGCGGCGCTTCCCGGGCGAGGAGAAATCGCGCCGCCAGCTCACGATCTCGACCGACTTGGTCTACGACGTGCTGCGCAAGCATCAGGCCGACCACCTGCTGCTACGGGCGGCGCGCGCCGATGCCGCCACCGGCTTGCTCGGCATCAAGCGGCTCGGCGAAATGCTCTCGCGCATCAAGGGCCGAATCGTCCATAAATCACTCGACCACGTCTCGCCGCTGGCGGTTCCGGTGATGCTGGAGATTGGGCGCGAGACGGTCTATGGCGAGGCGTCGGACTCGCTGTTGGCGGAGGCGGCGGACGAATTAGTGAAGGAGGCGATGCAGTGATTTTGGCGGCACGTAGCGCGGCGCCAGTCCGGAACGAAGGCATCGCCGTTGCCGGCGTTTTCTTGATCGCCGATCCCGACGGCGTGCTTTATTGGCCCGAGCAAGGCCTGCTCGTGGTTGCCGACCTGCATCTGGAAAAAGGCTCGAGTTTCGCCGCCCGCGGCGTGTTGCTGCCGCCCTATGATACGGCGGCGACGCTGGCGCGCCTTGCCCGCCTGGTCGCGCGCTTCGCGCCGCGTTGCGTGGTGGCGCTCGGCGACAGCTTCCATGACGGCGGTGGTCCGGCGCAGCTTGCCCGCGACGACCGCGAATCGTTAAGCGCCCTGCAGCGCGGCCGCGACTGGATCTGGATCGCCGGCAATCACGATCCCGAGCCGGCGGCGGCGATCGGCGGCGTGTTCGAGACGGCGGTGACCGTCGGCGGCCTGACGTTCCGCCATTTGCCGACCGGCGCCGCCGGCGAAATTGCCGGCCATCTGCATCCGGTGGCGCGTGTCGCGCATCGCGGGCGCGCCGTCAGCCGGCGCTGCTTTGCGGCGGACGCGACGCGCCTGGTGATGCCCGCGTTCGGCGCCTTTACCGGGGGGCTCAACGTGCGCGATGCCGCTTTCGCCGACCTGTTCGGCACATTGAAGTTCACGGCGCATATGCTGGGGGAGCGCAGGCTCTATGCCTTCGCCGCCAAGCGCTGCCTGCCGGATTGAGATTTAGTCTCGCTTGAACACCACGCTGGCGATCCAGCCGGTGAGCAGCGCCATCAGCATGGTGACCAGGCCATACAAGAAGCCGTGATCGCGCGCGGCGTCGGCGACATATTGTTCAATGCCCGCCTTGGTCACTTCCAGCGCCGAATTGGTGCGCGCCACCATCGCGCCTTCGGCAAACAGCTTGACGTCGAACCCATATTTGCCGGTCGGCACGTCGGCCGGCAGCGGAATGGCGGTGCGGAATACGGTCGGGGTGAGGAAAGTCACCGCGGCCGTGATTTCGCGGTAAAAGCCCTGCCGGACTTGCAGCCGCACGAACGCCAGCCGGAACGGCTCGTCGCGTACGGTATCGGCAATGTCGGGCCCGATGCGCTGCGGCAGCAGGAAATTGTCGAGCCCGATCTGCAAGCGCCGCAAGGTATCCCGCGGTGCGATCTGGGCAACCGGGCGGTTGCTCAGGACGGCGAGATAAGACGGTACGCGAACGAATTCGCGCGAGTCGACATTGACCCAGATGCCGAGCACGCGCTGCTTGCGCCGGGTGCGCAGCGTCTGGCGCGGTCCGGTTACGGTGACGACAAGATCATAGGCGGATCGCAGCGGGGTCTTGCCGGCGTCGGGCTCGATGGTGCCGAACAGCACCAGCTCCTCGCCGACGAAGTTCGAATTGATCGCTACCCGTTGGTTCGACAGCGAAACCACCAGGCGTTCTGCGACCGCCGGCTCGGCGCCGCAGGCCAGAATGACCGCCAAGAGGATGAGTGCGGTCCGTCGCATCATTCGCCCCTGACGTAGCGGATCGAGTACAGATCGTCGGGCTGCACGACCAACTCGAACGCGAAGCGCAGGCCGACCGCGAAAACCAGGAGGCCGAGCAGGAGGCGCAGCCATTCGCCCCGCATTCGCTGTCCGGTGCGTGCACCGAATTGCGCGCCAACCACGCCGCCGACCATCAGGATCAACGCCAACACCGCGTCGACCAGATGGTTGGTAACCGCATGCATCACTGTCGCCGACGCCATGGTGACGAGGGTGAGCACCATCGATGTGCCGATCACGGTCGCGGTCGGGACCCGCAGGAAATAGATCAGCATCGGCACCAGCAGGAAGCCGCCGCCGATACCCATGATGGCTCCGACAAAACCGATGGTGAAGCCGATCGCCCAGACCGGAATCGCCGATACGTAGATTTTCGAGCGCTTGAACCGAACCTTGAAAGGCAGCCCATGGAGCCAGGTATGGCTGCCCGGCCGGCGGATGGTGGCCGGACGGCCTTGGCGCGCGCGCATCACGGCGCGGACGCTTTCGTAGATCATCAGGCCGCCGACAATCGTCAGCAGCGTCACGTAAGACAGCCCGATCATCAAGTCGAGCTGGTCGAGCGCGCGCAAGGTCGTGAATAGCCAGACGCCGGTCGCCGTGCCGATAATGCCGGCGCCGAGCAACATCAATGCGAGCGCGATGTCGAGCGCGCGTCGATTCCAATAGGTGATTGCGCCGGTGAACGAGGAAGCGGCGATGTGGCTAGCCACGCTCGCCACCGCTACCGCGGGCGAGACGCCGATGAAGATCAACAGCGGCGTCATCAGGAAGCCGCCGCCGATGCCGAACATGCCGGAGATATAGCCGACCGCGAGCCCCATCCCCAGCACGAGGAAGATGTTGACGGGCATATCGGCGATCGGAAGATAAATCTGCAAGGGACATCGTCCGGCGTTCACGGCCAATACGCCACTGGCCGGTCCGCGCCGACGCCGGGGTTCACCTTGCGGTCAACGCCGCGTCTTGCGGATCCAGCAGCGACTCTGGGCCATCGGTGAGGCGATCTTAGCGGTGACCAAGCCGCCGATCACGCTTTTGCGTGATCGGATGCGCTTGTTCACCGATTTCCTGCCCCGAGGCTGCCGAGCGCCAGCGGCCCGGCCGACCGCGGATTGGCGGCCGGCGGCGCGCCGGCGGCGTGATCCCAGCCGCCCGCCGGCTCGTGTACGACGGCGGCACCTTGCGGCTGCAACTCGGGCACGAAGCTTTTGACCATTTTCTCGGCGGTGGCGAGCGACGATGCGTCCATTTGGGCCGCGATATCGTCACGCTTCTTGGCCGCCTCCCGGTCGCCTTGGGTGGCCGCGAGCGCGAACCATTTGTAGGCTTCGGCATAGTTCTTGTCGGTGCCGAGGCCGCGCGCGCACAACACGCCGAGATTGTACTGGCTGTCGGCAACGCCGCGGTTGGCGGCTTTGCGGAACCATTCCGCGGCGGTGGCATAATCCGGCGTGCCGTCGACGCCCTCGGCATAGAGCACGGCGAGATTGTGCATCGCCTTGCTGTTGCCCTGCTTGGCGGCGGCGAGATAGAGCCGGCGCGCCTGGGGGAGATCTTTCTTCACGCCCAAGCCCTTTTCCAGCAGGCTGGCATAGCGGAATTGCGCCGGCGCCAGACCTTTGCTGGCGGCGCGCTCGAACCAATGCGCTGCCTGCTCCATGTTGGCCGGCACGCCGCGCCCCTCGGCAAAGCGCTCGGCCACCGTATAGGCGGCGGGAGCATCGCCGGCGAGCGCCGCGTCGCGCAATTTGGGTCCGCCGATGGCGGCTGGCAGCCCGTCGGCCGAATCCTGGCTTGGCTGTGCCGATGGCGCCGCCAGGCTTTTGGCCGCCGGACGGGAAATCGATCCGGTGATGTCGTTGTTCGATCCGAGCATGGACGCGAACAGCGACGGCATCGCTGGCAGAATCTGGTTTGTGCCCGGCGGGGGCGCAGCCGCGATGGAGCCGCTGGACGGCAACGCGAGCGACTCTATTTCCGGCTGTTTCGGCAGGGCGAGCGGGCCAGCGGGAATGCTGGCGGTCGCGTCGGGCGCGGGGGGGTCCACGGCCTCGGTGGTCTCGGGATCCGAAGCGGGCACTTCCGCCGTTTGGGTTGTGGATTTGCCGAGATTGAACACGTTGCCGGCGATCTGGGCCGATCCGACCACGATGGCGATGATGCTGGCTGCGACGAACAGGGATTTGACCCGCTTCATCATTTTAGCGCGCAGCGATGCGGTTTCGGGCCCTTGCGCGTCGGATGACGGCTCCGCACGCGGGCGGGCGTCGGGCTGTTGGCCGGCGGCCTGAGCGGCGCGGCGCGCGGCGGCGATAAAGCTGGATTTTCCGCCAGGCGCGGCGGCGGGTGCCGCACCGCCGAGAGCGGCTTGCGAGGCGGCAATGCGGGCGGCCGGATTGGCTTGCAAAGTCGGCGGTCCGGAGCCGGGCTCGAGCGGCTCATCTTCCGTCGGACCGGAAGAGATCGGCATCTGGGGGCCCGCCGGCGAGCGCCGAGGCGCAAGCGATGGCGCGATCGCCGTTGAGGGCGTGGGCATCGCCGGCGCCAGGTCGGGCGCGTCGGTGACCGTACGGACCGGCTGAACGTCGTGGTCGGTCTCTCCGCGCGCGCCGAGGTCGCCGCGAATATCATTTTCAATCGAGGTGAGACGGTCGACGACTTGGCCAAGCGTGTCATGCACCGCTTCCAGCGCATCGTGGGTGCGGGCGATATCGTGCTTGAGATCGTCGACCTGCGGCTGCTCGCGCAATCCGCCGGCTTCCTTGTTCGTCCGCATATCTTCGATGTGGACCAGAAGATCGGCGACGCCGCGTTCGATCCCTTCCAGATGGCCGAGGCGAGCATCGGAAGAGTCGAGCTTTTCCACCAGCTGGACGATGCGATCTTCGAGGTGGCCGAAGGCATCGTCGTGGCCGCGCGTGTTTTGCATCTGCTCGATTTTGTCGAGCAGCGATTCCATAAGCGCTTCCAACTGTGACGGCGCAGCGGCGCCGAATTGCGCGCGATCGGCCAGCGTATCCGCGAGTACGGCGATGCGATGCTCGAGATGGCTGAACGCGTCGCCATTGCCGCGCGAGGTTTGCTCGATCTTGTCGTGCAGCGATTCCAACATCGCTTCAAGCCGCGACGGCGCTCCGTCGTGGCTTTGCGTGCGCTCGGCCAGCACGTCCGAGAGTATGGAAATGCGGTGTTCGAGATGGCTGAACGCTTGGCCGCCGGTTCCGGCGCTGGCCATGGATTCGATCTTATCGCCCAGCGCCTGCACCTCGGCGGAGAGTCTGCCCACCGTCTCGTCGGAAGCAATATGATTGGTCATTTCGCGCAGCGTGACGATATGGCTTTCGAGCTGCGCCAGGGTCGCCGGGTCATTCTGGCCGACAATGAGATCGATCTTGTGCGCGACGCCGGCTATTGCGGCGTTGAAGCCGACCAGATTTTCCGCCGGCATCAGTCCGTGTAACGCGTCGCGTACTTCGGCAAGTCCGTGCTCGATGCCGCCGAGCGCGGCGGAGTCGATGCCGGCATGGCGGCCTTCGGCGATGCGCCGGTCGAGGTCGTAGATCTGCCTTTCGATGGCTTCGAGGGCACGGCGTGGCATCGCCTCGCTGAGCGTGCGGCCGATCTCGCTGAGCTCGTCGCGCAAGTCGTTGATCGCCAGTTCGATATCCGGTTTGCGCAGCGTCTCAATCTGGGCGGTAATTTTGCGCAGTTGGTCTTCCAGGCCCGACAGGTCCTGCG
>PMAF01000129.1 GCA_003152455.1 Hyphomicrobiales bacterium | reverse complement strand
CACTCAGTGGGGTCCCTCCAAGTCAGACTCGCACAAACTGGCTGAGGCAGCTATTTTTCGAGGCGCCCTTATGTTTCTTTATTCGACTGCAACAGTGCAGCCAGAGACGAATGCCCGGCCTTCTTATGAAACGGGTGCAAGATGAAAATGCACTTTGCGACCAGTTCGCGCGGCATAAAGCTCGTCGTTTCCATGTCTGGCCTCAGCCCAAAGTACTGCCGACTGTGGGCAGTCTAGTGAACTTCCTGTCCGGTATGAACCCGAACTTTCAGGACAATGCAGGCAATAGGCTCACTTCGGCTTCCTGCGGGCCGTCTGGCGAAAGCGCAGGCGCTCTCACGGTAGGGTTCAACAAAGCGACAATGCGCCTTGATATCTTCGCTTGCGCGGCTCGCATCGCCGGGCCGGACGCCAAAATCAGCTTCAAAATGTACCGCTGCGAAATCCCGGCTGGTGCGTGTCCTAAAAGATAATGGCTGATTAGCTCGTCTATGCCTAGATCAGCGCAGATCGTGCGGTAGGTATGCCGCAGAGCTTGGCCCCGCGCTGGCAAGTCATCCCTGTGGCCCGCATGGCCGCACTCGGGGAATACCAGCGGCTCGCCCTCAATCGCCGCGCCGCGCGCCATCTTCAACGCGCGCACGATCTCGATTGAAAACGGAATCCGGATATCGTTCCCCGCCTTGGCTCCGCCGATCACAAAAGCGCGTTCGCGCGGTCGAATGTCCTTCCATTCGAGCCGGGCCAGTTCTCCGGGACGACAGCCAGTAAGTAAACCGACCATGTGATAGGCGCGCCGCACAGGCGATTCGAGACGCTCCCACGCCGCACACCACTTGGGGAAGTCGGCAAACGCCAAGCCCTTCTCCGAAGGTACTTCAGTATTGAATACGATAGCTGACGTGGGGAGCGCAGGTGGCAATGATCTATTCAGGCGAGAGGCAAACCGATACGTAGCTCTAAGAGCTTGTGCGGCTCGGTTAGCCGAGACCGGCCCGGCTTCCTTTGTGATCTTCTCGTGCCAATCGCGCACAGCTTCCGGAGAATTGGATAGATCAGCCAATGGCCATCGTCCAAATTCAGGCGAGAGAAACTGGCGTCGTAACTTCTCGACATTGAGCGCGTGCCGGGCTGGCTTGCCCTTCCGCGCCGATTTGGCTCTCAGGAATTTCAGATATTCGTCGAGCGCGGCATCGAAGCGGACGGCTGTGCGCAGTCCCGGCTCCCTCCGACCAGCGGCGATCCGTCCAGAAATTACTAACGCGGCTTTCCGCGCATCATCGGCGTTCACTACTGGCCAATGGCCCAAGGATCGACACGTTGTCGATCTCTTTCCGTGTATCCTATGTTGCTGAAAGTAGGACCATGATATGCGATGCTGGCCAACGCGAATTCGTAACCCGGCGACTTTGGAATCCCATATGATCCCGCGCTTATCGAAGTCTTGCAGCACCCCAATGTACCGGTCCGTAATTAACTGTTTGACCTTTTTAGTGGGCATTTAGTTGTCACCCCCGCCCCAAAAGCGTCCTTTGACTACAGCACTTGTGCACGTCTACCAGCGGTTTTCCAGCATCGTTCTTAAGAATCAGTTACGAAAATAGAGCTAAAATTGCCGGGTGAAGCTGTCGGTGGCGGTGGTGGCGGTCGGATAGCCGCCCTGCTGCGGGCCGATGGCGCCGGAGGAATTGTTCTCGCAGACATAGACCACCGGCAGCTTCCACAGCGCGGCGATATTGAAGCTCTCGATCACCAGCCCCTCTTCCAGCGCACCGTCGCCGAAGAAGCCAACGGAAACATGTGGCTCGCGCTTGACCTTGATGCCGTAAGCCGCGCCGGTCGCCAGCCCCGGGCAGCCGCCGACGATGGCCGAGGTGGAGAGAAAGCCACGGCTGGCATCGCACAGGTGCAGCGTGCCGCTGCGGCCGCCGTTGAAACCGGTGGCGCGGCCGAGGATTTCCGCCATCGCGCGGTTGGGGTCGCAGCCGCGGCCGATGATGTGGCCGTGGTTGCGGTGGGTGGTGCAGATCAGATCCTTGTCGCCCAGCACTTCCAGCACGGCGCTGCCGGTGGCTTCTTGGCCGATATAGATGTGATAGTGGCTGGCGAAGCGGCCTTCGCTGTAGAGCCGGATCACCGTCTCCTCAAAATGGCGGATCAGCAGCATGCGCTCGAAGATCGACAGGCTGGTTTGCCGATCGAGGGCCGGTGTCGTCATCGTTTCTGTCCTCCCCAAATTCTCATCGTTGGCCGCGCACCAGCGCGGTGGCGTCGCGCGCCAGCCGCTGGGCGTCCGGCAGCACCAGCGGCTCCAGCGTCTTGCTGAATGGAATCGGCACATTGGCGCCGCCGATGCGCAGCACCGGCGCGTCGAGCCAATCGAAAGCATGCTCGGCGACTGTGGCAGCGATCTCGCCGGTGATGCCGTATTGCCGGTAGCCGCCATCGACCACGATCGCACGTGACGTTTTCTTCACCGACGCCACCAGTGTTTCGACATCGAGCGGCATCAGACTGCGCGGATCGACCACCTCGGCGGAAATATCCTCTTTCGCCAGCAGATCGGCAGCCGCCAAAGCTGTGTGTACCATGCGGCTCACCGCGATGATGGTGACGTCGCGGCCTTCGCGTTTGACCGTGGCGCTGCCGATCGGCACCACATGAACGCCCTCGGGCACCGCCTCGCGCAGATTGTAGAGCATGCGGTCCTCGAAAAAGACCACCGGGTTGTCGTCGCGAATGGCCGCGGCCATCAGGCCCTTGGCGTCGGCCGGCGTTGCGGGCATCACCACTTTCAGGCCGGGAATGTGGACCGGCCAGGCATGCAGGCTTTGCGAATGCTGCGGCCCGAGATTGCCGCCGACGCCGACGGCAGTACGCACCACCAGCGGCACGCGGAACTGGCCGGCCGACATGTAATTGATCTTGGCCGCCTGGTTGACGAGCTGGTCCATGATCAGGGTGATGAAATCGCCGAACATTACCTCGAACACCGGCCGCTGTCCGGTCATGGCGGCGCCGACCGCAATGCCGAAAACGCCGGATTCCGAGATCGGCGTATCGATCACGCGCTCGCTTCCGAATTCGGCGAACAGACCTTCGGTCTGCTTGAACACACCGCCGGCGGCGCCGATGTCCTCGCCCATCAAAATGACCGAGCCGTCACGGCGCATTTCGCCGAACAGCGCTTCCAGCACCGCGGCGCGATAGGTGATGGTGTGCGGGCTAGGCATAGAGGTGCGCCTCGAAATCGTCGTCGGCGGGCAGGGGAGTGACCTTTGCGAGATCAACGACAGCCCGTACTTCTCTGTCGATCTCCTGCGTGAGAGCGGCGATCGCCGCCTCGCTTGCCAAGCCGGATTCCTTCAGCAAGCGGGACAGCCGTTCGATCGGGTCCTTCAGCCGCCAGGCCTTGGCCTCCTCGGCATCCTTGTAGTCCTGCTTGTCGCCGGCGTGATGGCCGCCATAGCGGTAGGTTTTGCAGACCAGGAAGCTCGGCCCGTTGCCCTCACGCGCGCGCTCGATGGCGGTTTGCGCCGCCATGCGCACCGCCAGCACATCCATGCCGTCGACAGTTTCGGAGGGGATGCCGAAGGCTTGGCCGCGTGCCAGCGGATCGGCCCCGGCGGTGACGTCCTCGATGGCGGTGAATTCGCCGAATCCGTTGTTTTCACAGACGAACAGCACTGGCAGGCGCCAGATCGCCGCCATGTTCATGACCTCGAACAGCAGGCCCTGATTGAGTGCGCCGTCGCCGAAAAAGGCGGCAGTGACCTGACCGCGCGCCTGCCGCTTGGCGCTCAGCGCGGCGCCGGTGGCGAGCGGAATGCCGCCGCCGACAATGCCGGTGGTGCCGAGATTGCCGTTGGCCGCATCGAAGATATGCAATGAGCCGCCGCGGCCGAGACCGTAGCCGGTGCGGCGTCCCATGATCTCCGCCAGCAAGCGCCCTACATCGCCGCCTTTGGCCAGACAGTGGCCATGGCCGCGATGATTGCTGGCGATCATGTCGTCGGCGCGCAAGAGCGAGCACACGCCCACCGCCACCGCTTCCTGCCCGGCGCACAGATGCACCAGCCCGGGGATAACGCCCGCGGCGGAAAGATTGCGCACTTGCTCTTCAAACGCGCGGATCAATTTCATCGCGCGCAGCAGCCGCAGACCTTCCTCGGCTGAGGCAATCGACGGAACAGGCGATACGGTCGCCATTTGCGGCGATGAGGTCACGATTGTCCGTCCTCCCTTGGCGTCAAGCGGCGTGACATTCGATCTTATCCAGGTATCGCGACCATGACGATGCGCTGAACCACGACTTTGCGCCGGCGACGGGTTTGACTCCGCTCCGGCAAAAGTGTATCCACTTTTTCAGGAGAAACCAACTGGGTTGCGCGCCCTTCCTTGGTCCGCCGGGAAAGGAGGTTTCGAGTCAGCTCCGCGCCGAGGCGGTCTTGCCCAAGCCTCGCGGTGTGTCGCGCCGTCTTGCCGGCTCCGTTCCATCGAATTCGAACGATGAGCCAAGGCTGAAGCCGCGCGGAGATTTTTCAGGCTGTCGAATATTTCCCGGCAGTGTCGCGCCTCGCGGGTTTCTCATCAGAAAAAAGTCGAGACAAGGGGAAGGAAATGCAGAACAAGCGCGTTTGTATCGACGTCGGCGGCACGTTCACCGACTGCCTGGTGATGGACGAGTCGGGGCTGCTGCAGAAGTTCAAGGCATCGACGACGCCGCGCGATCCGTCGATCGGCCTGATGGATGCGATGAAGAAGGCGGCGCGCTTCTACAAGCTCGACGTCAAGGAATTCCTCGGCCAGATCGAAATCCTGGTGCACGGCACCACGCTCGCCACCAACATCCTGCTCACCGGGCGCGGCGCCAAGGCCGGCATGATCACCACCAAGGGCTTTCGCGACAGCATCGAGATAAGGCGCGGGATCAAGCCGATCGACGTATCACTTTACAATGTATTCATCCCGCCGAGCGAGCCTTTGATCCCGCGCTGGCGGCGCATCGGGGTCGAGGAGCGCACGCGCTACAACGGCGATATCCAGACTCCGCTTAACGAGCAGGAAGTGCGGGACGCGATCACCAGCCTGAAGCAAAAAGAAAATATCGAGTCGGTCGCGATCTGTTTCCTGCACTCCTATATCAATCCGGCCCATGAGCGGCGCGCCGCCGACATCTGCCGGGAAGTGGCGCCTGACGTATTCGTTTCCACCTCGCACGAGACGCTGCCGGTGTGGCGTGAGTTCGAACGCTTCAACACAACGGCGGTCGGCGTCTATGTCGGGCCTGCCGTGGCGCGTTATCTCACCAATCTCGAAGAGGTGCTGAAGCAGTCCGGCTTCCGCGGCACCTTCCTGATGATGCTGGCGAACGGTCTGGTGCAGAACATCGCCGAATGCATCCGCCACCCGGTATTCCTGTTGCATTCGGGGCCGGCGGCGGCGCCGTCTGGCGCGGTCTATCTCGGCAAACATCTCAACGAGGAGAATCTGCTTTCGGTCGACATGGGCGGCACCAGCTTCGACATCTGCCTAGTGGACAAAGGCGAGATTCCGACCACCACCGAACACTGGGAAAACGACCAGCGGGTCGCCATCAAGATGGTCGACATCGCCAGCATCGGCGCCGGCGGCGGATCGATCGCCAACATCGACGCGCTCGGCTTGTTGCGCGTCGGCCCGGCCAGCGCCGGCGCAGATCCGGGGCCGGCCTGCTACGGCCGCGGCACCGACGCGACGGTCACCGACGCCAATCTGATTCTCGGCTATGTGCCGGCCGACTACTTCCTCGGCGGCGAAATGCAAATTGACGTCAAAGCCTCGCACAAGGCGGTGGCGCCGTTGGCGAAACATCTCGGCACCGACGAAAAGGGCGCGGCCGAATCGATCTTCCGCACCGTCAACGCCAACATGGCGAACAAGATCACCGAGGTCTCGACCAAGCGCGGCTACGACGTTCGCAACACGGTGATGATCGCGGGCGGTGGTGGCGGGGCGATCCACGCCGGCTTCATTGCCGACATGCTCGGCATCAAGAAGGTGGTGGTGCCGCCGGTGGCGGCGCTCTACAGCGCGTTCGGTATGTTCGCCATGGATATCGGCCAGGACTATGCGCGCTCCTTCGTTGGTCGCGTGACCAATATCGATCTCGACGCGCTCAACCGCGTCTATGAGGAGATGGAGGCAGAGGCGGCGAAATCGTTCCGCGTGCACGGCATCGATCCCGAGTCCATCACGCTCAAGCGCACGGCCGACATGCGCTATGTCGGCCAATACCACGAGGTCGAGGCCGACATGCCGAACGGCAAGCTCGGGCGCGAAGCCATCGACGCGGCCGCCGACTTCTTCGCCAAGAAGCACGAGGAGCACAACACCTTCGCGATGCCCTGGAAGGCAGTGGAAATCCTGACGCTGCGGCTGAAGGCATCGACACCGAACGCGTCCTTCACCCTGCCGGAGGTCAAACAGGCCGGCGCCGATGCCTCGGCGGCGCTCAAGCGCCGCCGCGTCTGCCGCTTCGGCGGCGCCGACGTCGACACGCCGGTCTATGACGGCGAGAAGATGCTAGCCGACAACGTCATCAGCGGGCCGGCGATCATCGAGGAAACGACCACCACGGTCGTGGTCCCAGACGCCTATGTCTGCTCGGTGGACAAATACAAAAACTACGTGCTGACGCGCAATTGAGACCAGGGGAGGGGCGGCTCATGATGAGCAACGTTAATATCGATCCGACCACCGTTGCCACGGTCTGGCACTCCATGCAGACCATCTGCAAGGAGATGCGGCACATAGTCAAACGCACGGCGCAAAATTACCTGATCGGCGAGCTGCAGGATCTCTCCGTCGGCATCTGGGGCGCCGACGGCTCGACCATCGCCGTTCCCGTCGGCTTGGCCAATCAGCATCTGGGGACGACCTTTGCCGTCAAGGAACTGGTCAAGATGTTCGAGGGCAACATTCATCCCGGCGACGTGTTCCTGACCAACGATCCCTATCATGGCGGACACAATACGCATTTGCCCGACTGGGGCTATATCCGCCCGATCTTCTACAAGGACGAGCTGTTGTTCTTCACGCTTTGCCGCGGCCATCAGATGGACACGGGCGGGTCGTTCCCGGGCGGCTATTTCCCCAACGCCTACGATATCCACGCCGAGGGCCTCATCATCCCGCCGATCAAGGTGTTCGAGCGCGGCAAGGAACGAAAGGATCTGGTCAATCTCATTCTCTGCAATGTGCGATTTCCCGACGGCGTCCGGGTCGATTTGCACGCCATGATCGGCTCGACGACGATGTGCGAAAAGCGCATGCTCGCGCTGCTCGACATGTATGGCCGCGACGTGGTGTTGGCGAGCATCGAGGAAATGATCCGTCGTACGGAGCTCGCCGTGCGCGAGGAAATCCGCAAGATGCCTGACGGCATCTATACCGGCGCGTCCGCCACCGACGACGACGGCACGACGCTGGATGAGCCGGTGTGGGTGCGTGCGCGCATCATTGTGAAAGGCGATGAGATGACCATCGACCTTTCGGAAAGCGATGCGCAGCGCAAGGGTTTCATCAATTGCACGGAATCGGTGACCTACGGCATCGCGGTGGCTGCGGCGATCCTTTATTTCGATCCCGCGCTCGCCGACTACCACAATCAGGGCACTATGACGCCAATCAAGGTGATCTCGCCGCTCGGTTCGGTGGTGAATTGCGAGTACCCGGCGACAGTCGGCGCCTCTCCGGTCAATGTCGGTTGTCAGATCATGGAGGCGGTGGTCGAGGCCTTGGCCAAGGCCTTGCCGCACCGCGCCATCGCCTGCTGGGGCAAGCATCGCGGCGATTATCTGTTCGCGGTCGATCCGCGCACCGGCGAGCGCTATGTGCGCACCTGCTTCGACTATGACGGCAGCGCCGGAGCGGTGGCGGGCTATGACGGCTATCAGGCGGTGAGCACGCTGACCGCCCTGGGTGCCGCGCATCGCGACAATGTCGAGGAAATGGAATTGCGTGTGCCCTGGCGCGCATTGCAATGGGAGTTCGTGCCCGACCTCAGCGGCAATGGCCGCTGGCGCGGCGGTCCCGGCATTCATTGGGAGGCGCTCAATGAGGGCTCCGATGGACAGATGGCGACCGGCAGCTCGGACGGCGACGTGGTGCAGGGCGTGGGCGCGCTCGGCGGCGAGCCGACGCCGCTGTCGCGCACCTATCTGCGGCGCAACGGCGAGGATATTCGCGTCAAGCCGCACCGGCTGGTGCCGGTGAAGGAGCGCGACATCCTGGTCAAGCATTCGGCCGGCGGCGGCGGCGTCGGCAAGCCCGAGGAGCGCGATCCGCAAATGGTGGCCGACGACCTGCGGAAGGAATTCATCACGGCGGAGACTGCGCGGAATGTCTACAAGGTCGCCGTCGACCCGGTCACTTTCGAGGTGGATGAGAAAGGGACGAAGGCGCTGCGTGCCGACAAATAGCGACGTTCAGCGGTGCGTCGGTTCAACAATCCAGAGATGGGAACAAAGAGCAATTCGGTGAAACGCGCTTCAGCGCGGCAACAGGCTGCGCCGAAGCCGTTGCCGCAAAGAAGCGGGGCGCAGAAAAAGCCGCGCAGCTTGCAGCAGATTCTGCGTCCGCTGGCCGGCGGCAGTCACCGACGCGTCTCCGTCGACATCCACCAATATCTGCGCAATTCGATCCTCGCCAATGCGCTACCGGCGGAAACGATCCTTTCGCAGGTCGAGGTGGCGGGCTGCCTCAAGGTCAGCCGCACGCCGGTGCGCGAAGCCTTCCGCATGTTGCAGGAGGAGGGCTTGATCAGCGCGGAGCCGAACTTCCGCTGCCGCGTGCTCGGCTTCGATCCGGAGGAGCTTGAGCTGCTCTATGCCTCACGCATCATGAACGAGGGGATATCGGCGGCAATCACTGTCGAGAATATGAGCGATGCGGACATCGTGAAGCTGTCCGGCTATTTCGATAATATGCGCAAGGATGAAGGGCAGCAGGATCTCGATCGCTGGATCCTGAATCACCGCGCGTTTCATCAAATGCTATTTTCGGGCGCCAACCCGAAGCTGCAGCAGCGGATGTATGTCGATTGCCAGCGCAGCGAACGCTACGTCTACAACTCCATCCAATCCGGACTGGTCGATATTTACCGCCGCGCGGCGGTAGAGCATCGCGAAATCCTGCAGGCCTGCAAGAAGCGACAGTCGGCCCTGGTGGCGGCACTACTCACCCGCCATTTGTCACGCGCCGGCATCGATATCCTGACGGCGCTGGCGCCGCACTGGGATCCGGTCACGCTGCGCACTGCGGCCGAGTTCATGCTGGGCGGTGCGATCGAGCTCGGTGACCGCAATAAACGCTAACGCGCGGCGCAGTTTGTCGGCGGCCCTGACTCAGCCGTAGAATAGCTTGGGTAGCCACAGCGCGAGCTGCGGGAACCAGAACATCAGTATGATCAGCACGAGCGGCGCGAACAGGAACGGCACGATTCCGCGGTAGATGTCGGTGAGCTTCATGTCGGGCGCATGCGCCTGGATGACAAAGAGGTTGAGGCCCATCGGCGGATGGATCAGGCCGACCTCGACCACGATGACGAAGACGATGCCAAACCACACCGGGTCGTATCCGAACTGCTTCACCAGAGGCAGGAACACCGGGATGGTGATCAGGAGCATCCCGATCGCTTCCAGGAAACAGCCGAAGACGATGTAGGCGATGATGATGAGCACCATCACCATCAGGCCGGAGAGGTGGAGCTCCTGCGCACCGTTCGCCAGGAGAATAGGAAGCTGCGTCTGCACGATAAAAAAGGAAAACAGGTTGGCGCCGAACACGATCACAAACAACATGCCGCAGACGGCCACGGTGTTCTCGATCGAGTGCATGAGGCCGGCGAGCGTCAGCCGGCGGGCAAGTGCGCCGAGCAGAATGACGCCGGCGGCGCCGACCGAAGCCGCCTCAGTCGGGCTAAAGATGCCGGCATAGATGCCGCCGATGGTGACCAGGAAGACGACGAGAAACTGCCACGGACCCTTCATGGCGGCGATGCGCTCGCGCAGTGGCACGCTTTGGCTCATCGGCGCGTAGTCCTTGCGCAAATTGGCGAAGAGCACCGCGACGGTCATATAGAACGCGGTCAGCAGCAGGCCGGGAATGAGGCAGGCGGCGAACAGCCGTGGCACCGATTGTTCCGCGATCGCCGCATAGATCACCAGAATGATCGACGGCGGAACGAGAATGCCGATGCTGCCGCCAGCGGCTAGCGCGCCGGCGGCGAGGCTCGGGTGATAACCGGCGGCGCGCATTTCCGGCAGCGCGATCCGCGTCATCGTCGCCGCCGTCGCCACCGAGGAGCCGCACACCGCGCCGAAGCAGGCGGACGCGGCAATTGCGCCGACGGCGAGGCCGCCGCGCGCGCCGGCGAGGATCACGCGTGCGGCCTTGAACAGATCGGACGACAGGCCGGTGACCGATGCGACCTCGCCCATCAGGATGAATAGTGGCAGCACCGACAGCGTATAGGCCGAGCCGACGTCGAACGGTACCGTGCCGGCGAGCGCAAAGGTCGGCGTCACCCCGGACATGATCGAATTGCCGACGAAGCCGACCAGCGTGAGTGCGATCCACACCGGCACCCGCAAAAACAGCATCGTGAAGAGGGCGAGGACGCCGATGGCGCCGATCGTCGAGGGCGCCATCACACCGGCTCTTTGTCGTGGGGGGACTTGGGCGGCGGCGCGATCAGCGCGCCGATCGCGCACAGAATCGCGCCGGCGATACCGATCAGGGCGACGGCCCAGAACCACCAGATCGGCACCTGCAGCTCCAGCTTCACCTCGCCGTAGGCATAGGACTGCAACGCCGGCTTGATCATGGCGTAGGCGAACATCGCGACGGTGACGACGGTGAGCACATCGGACATGCGGATCAGCGCGGCGACGACAACGCGCGGCGCGAAGGAATCGATGAGATCGATCACGATGTTGCGCCGCTGCAGGAAGGCGGTGGACATGCCGTTGAACACGAACACCGTCATCATCGCCTCGACGAATTCGTAGGTGCCGTGGATCGGGCTGTTGAACAGGTAGCGCAGGCTGACGTCGGCGAGCGTCGCCAGCATCATGATGATGAGCGCGACGGACGCGAGGCGCAGTTGCGCGAAGCGCAGGTTACCGAGGAGAGCGTAGATGGTGCCGCGATTCATGATGGGTCATCGCTAGCGGCGCTTAACGCCCTCCCGCGAGAGGAGAGCGCGCGCGGCTCTTGCGCAGTGTTTACTTGGTGTAAGCCGCGTAGAACGCGCGCGCCGGCTTGCCCTGCTTTTCCAGCGCGGCGATCGACTTTTCGACGATCGGCTTCGCCAGTTCTTTCATCTTGGCGACGTCCGCCGGCGGCAGGGTGATGATCTTCAAGCCCTTCTTGGTGATCTCGAAGTTGCGCGCGAAGGCCTCGAAGTCCTGCCAATCCTTGGCGAAGCTCATGGCGCCGGCGACGCCCGCTTCCTTGTCGAGGATGGCGCGCAGATCCGCCGGCAGCGAATTGTATTTCGCCGGGTTCATCACCAGCGCGAAGGTAGCGGAGGCGAGCGGCGGCTCGATTGCATAGGGGGCGACCGAGGCGAGCTGATAGGCGAAGCCCGCTTCATGCGGGAAGCCGGCGCCGTCGGAGATGCCCTTGGCCAGAGCGTCCTGCGCTTCCTGGGGCGGGATCAACATGGGCACCGCGCCCATGGCGTCGAGTAGTTCCTTGTTGGTAACGCCGGCGAAGCGGATCTTCTTGCCCTTGAAGTCGGCGAGCGTGTTGATTGGCACGCGCGAATAGATGACGATCGGGTTCGCCATCACCATGAACAGAATGTGCAGCCCCTGGTGCTCGGCGGCGAGATATTTCGGCGCGAGTTCGGTCATGCGCTTGGCCATTTCCGGCAGGTTTACGCCGTCGGATGGCCAGGCGAAGGGCAGGTTGGCGAGCTCGGTCATCGGATAGCGGCCCGGCGTCACGCCGTGCAGGCAGAAGGCGATGTCGGTGATGCCGTTGCGCGCGGCGTCGAACTGCCGGTTCGGCGGGCCGACCAATTGGCCGTTCGGATAGATCTCGAACTTGAGCCGGCCGCCCGACTCCTTCTCGATCTTCTCCGTCCAATTCACTACCCACTTATGGAAGGCGTGTTGCGGCGGCACGAAGTGCGACAACTTGAGCGTAATCGTCTCAGCCCTTGCGGACGCCGCAGTGAAAACGATCGCCACGACCAAGGCGCAAGCCTTGACGAGCTTATTCAATCCCATTATCGCCTCCCTCTAAGCTATTTAGCCGCAAGTTTTTCGGACGTTTCCCAGTTTTTATTCTAGGCGCAATCAAAGTGCTTTGTCATCTTTTTCGCCAACGCATTCGGAGACGAAATAAGCAAAACAATGCCGGCCCAAAGGGGCACTTGCGATCTATTTTCATTTCTGAACTGCCTATCGATTGCCGACCGCGTCGGCCCACAGATTGAAGACCTCATTGCGCCTGCCCGGGTTGAAGCAATCTTTAACCGAGAAGGAGATCGGGCGCTCAAGGTCGAACAACAGACGCGCGTGCAAGCTCGATCCTCAGAATTCAATTGTGTTGTTGAAATGGAGGTGACTCTCCGAGCTTTACAGCCGGACTTGGATGACCTTGGCTAGCGTGCATGCCGATTGATGCCCACGCTTGATCTGGGAGAATACGAGATGCAAGCGGCCACGAAAATAGGACGCCATACTGCCAGAAGTTCCGTCGCCGGGACGGTGGAGCTGGTGAAGCCGTTTCACGTCCAGTGGCCATCATCCGACAAACCACGCGAAGCTAGATAGGCTCACCGTTCCCTCTGATAGCATGATGTGGCGACCTCAGCGTCGACTACGGACAGATGGCCTGCACCCGGTTCCGAATACACCGAGTTAGGTGTTTTAATGGAACCGGAGGTGCGTCATGGAGAGGCGAAAGTTTACACGCAAGTTCAAGCTTGAGGCGGTGCGGCTGATCAAGGAGCGTGGGGTGAGTTATACTCAGGCGTCGCAGGACCTGGGTGTGATCATTCTAACAGCAGCCTGCTCAATCATTCAGCATTTTTGCATCGAACCGATTGCAGGAGAAATTAGTTGGTCTGCTGCCGGACCAATGCACCTTCCCGATATCATGGCAGGCGTCAAATATTACCTACGGCAAGCAAACGCGTTGCTCTCACACGCGCAGTCGATCACCGATCCGCAATTGAAAGCGCGCTATAGGATGGTGGCCCAGCAATACAGGGACATGGCATCCGAGTCGGCGGGCGAGCCGGAAGAAGTAGCGTCAGAAACGGACGACCGGCAAGGACCGCCGCGGGATCTGCACTGACACCGACAGCGCAGATTCCGCGCCAGATACTCGATGGGGCGCGAAACAGATATTGTGTTCTCCGGTAGGGAAGTGGTTGGGGAAAATAGCGGAGACGTCTTGCCTGGACTTCATTTCAACTTGAGTTGATTGACAATTGGTCGGGTTGGGGCATCTAATTACTCCTAACCGGCAGTCTTGCGTCGCCGCACCCAAACGTGCCGGTAATCGCGCTTTGGCCCCCTCTAAGGCGCGGCTTTCTTTTTGAGCTATATCATTGCGGTCTTTAGCCGACCCTTTAACGAGGGCGGATGGCTCAGAAAGATGAAGATCATTCTGCAGCGTCTTGCCAAATTTGTGGGATGCAAATGACACTTGTGGTCGTTGAGCCCAGGGTTGCGTCATTTGCGGAATTGCACACCTTTCGATGTTTTGCCTGCGGCGAAGTGCGCGCAATCGAGCAGGAAAAGACCCATGCGGTTCAAGCCGCGGCATGGCCCCGCTCCGGGTTCTTTCATTGAGGGCAGGCCAGTCGGCGGCTACTGGCCGGTTTTGATTTTTTGAACCGGATTGAACCTTTTGGTAGGAATGCGAAATCAATTTAGAGCACCAGATGACCTACGGCCAGGTTTTCACCAATCGCCGCAGCAAGCCGAGTACCAAGATTTGCATTGGCTGTGGTTGCTTGATTAATCGTGGTTTGCGTTGCGGTCCCTGCCGGGACATCGCGGGTGAAAGACGCCGGCAAGAGGCTTATGCGGCGAAGAAAGCGGCGAGGGATAAGGTATAGGCAGGGGCGCCCGCGGGGGATGCGTGGATGATTGAAGAAGTGCAGCTCGTCGAATAGAGTGCTTATGGCCGTTCAACTAAAGTGGGGATGCAACATGGCAAAGCGAAAGCGGCGGGCGGTAGCACAGAAGAAAGCGGCGGCGAAACGCGGAAAGGCTCGCGCGCGAGTCAAGTCAACTCGCAGAAAGGTAGCCAAGCGTGCCGGCGGCAAGACGAAAGCCAAGAAGGAGGCAATTAGACCACGGGCAAAGCGCACGGCTCCCAAGAAAACCGGGCCGCGACCGACCGAGCCGCCGAGACAGCCGGCCGGAGCCACCGAAGAAGCCGTAATCATCGATATAATTGAGGAGCCGGCCCCGGGCGTCGTGGTCGTCACCGAGTTCGCGTCGGTTCAAACAACCACCCCACTTCCTAAGGGCGGCGGGGGCTCCGGTCTTGATGGAGCGGAGGAAGACGGAGGAGACTAGGGCGCGGTCATCCGCGCGTTGAGGCTTCTTTATTGACGAAAAAAAAGCCGCGCAAAACGGGCGCGGCTGTGTGCAAAGGTGGAGGATTCACAGCCGCCTGCGAAATGGCTTAAGCAGACAGCCTAAGTGCACGTTGCATTCAAATATGGCGTGCTCGGCCTCGCAACTAACTTTTCTATAAATTTGGGGTACTGGCCGGTTTTGACCCCTCCCGGCAGGTGGGCCCTTTTGGTAGACCATGTCGCATTTCTTATGCGAAACTGTTTTACTGTTTTACTGGCAAACTAGGGAG
>PMAF01000093.1 GCA_003152455.1 Hyphomicrobiales bacterium | reverse complement strand
AGCCGTACAGATTGCCCATGTTCTTGTAGTGCGGATTGAGCACGATGCCCTCGCGCATCAGCACCTGGTCGGCGGCGAGCGCGAGGAAGACGCCGCCGGCCCCCGCATTGCCCTCAAGCGCGGCGATCACGAACTTGTCGGTCGTGAGCAACACCGCGCGCGCGATATCGTCGATGGCGNNGGCGGGGCCCGCCGCCGCCTGCCGATAGGCGTCGAGCAAACGGCGGCATTGATCGACTGACATCGCGCCGTTGAGAAACTCGAACGGGAGCCAGCCGACGCCGTTCGCCTCCCGGTAAGAAATCTCGCGGAAGGTGCGTGCGCCTTCCCACCGGCCGGACGCCAGCGGCCGTTCCGGGATGCCGTCGAGCCGGCCGGCGAGCGCTAGCGTCGCCGGAATCTTGAAGCGGCGGGTACCCGGAGCAGGCTCCGGCGTGATGGCAGTGATCCATACCGCGCCATCGACAGTCGCGCGGCAGATGGCGCCATCGCGCCGGGCGATGATCGCTCCCGGCGCCCCGCGCAAGACATCTTCCGGCCATGGATCGTGCAGTCGTGCGGGGAGGCCGAGAACTGTGTCCGGAACACCCGGTTCGCCGGAGGCGGCGTAGAGCTTGCGCAGTACGCTTTCGGTCTTGTCGGTCGACCAATCGATGGTGCGGTCTTCAAGTTTGATGGCGGGCCGCCAGCGGCCGCCGCTTGGGTCCGCTTGCGACAGTGGCTGGCCGCTGGCAGTGCCGCTTTCAATCTTTTCGATCGCCTCGATCACGCAGGCGACCGCTGCCTCAGTGACTTCGTCGCGATAGAGGCTCGATTTCGCGGCAGGGCGCAGGTCGAAATCGCGGTTGGCCCAGATATCGCCGGCATCGAAGTCGGCATTCGCCTCGATCAGCGTGGTGCCCCATGCCGTTCGGCCGTCGAGGATCGCCCAGTCGAGCGCGGAGGGGCCGCGGTCACCGACCGGTCCCGGATGCACGACCAGGCAGCGGACGCTGCGCCAGACCGCCTCCGGGATGGCGCGGCGCAGGAACGGCGCGATCACCAGCTCGGGCCGGAACAGGCGCGCCGCTTCGGTCATGCATTCGTCGTTGACCGCGAGTTCGACCGATAGCGTGTGGCCGCGATCGGTGAGTTCGACATGAATGCGCTGGGTGAGCGCATTGAAGCTGGTGGCGAGTAACAAAATGCGCATCGCGCCCTCAGCAGATGCGCGGCAGTTGCTCGCCCGCAAGCCAATCGACGATGCGCTCGCCGCCGATGCGCGTCGCCATGCGCACGAAGCGCGACGGGTCGGCGATGATGTCGCCGATCATCGTCGCATCGCGGCCGAGTGGGTGTGCGCGCATGACGGTGAGCAGACGTGCGGCTTCCGCAGCCGGCACGACGGCGATGAGCTTGCCCTCGTTGGCGACATTTAGGGCGTCGAGTCCGAGCAGCTCGCAGGCGCCGAGCACTTCCGGCTTGATCGGTATGGCGGCTTCGTCGAGCCGCATGCCGACACCCGACTGGTGGCAAATCTCGTTGAGCGTCGCCGCGAGGCCGCCGCGGGTCGGATCGCGCAGCACGCGGATCGTCGGCACAGCCGCCACCATGTCGGCAACGAGGCCGTTCAGCGAGGCGGAATCCGACACGATGGTTGTTTCGAATTCGAGTCCGGCGCGATGCGCCATGATGGCGACGCCGTGATCGCCCATGGTCCCGGAGATGAGGATCGCATCGCCGGGCCGCGCGCGGTCGCCGGAAATTTCGACTCCTGTCGGCACCACGCCAATGCCGGCCGTGTTGACAAAAAGGCGGTCAGCCTTGCCGCGTTCGACCACTTTGGTGTCGCCGGTGACCACGGCGACGCCGGCGGCGCGCGCGGCCTCTCCCATCGATATCGCGATGCGTTGCAGATCGGCGAGCGGGAAGCCTTCTTCAATGACGAAGCCGGCGGAGAGGTAGAGCGGACGGGCGCCGCTCATGGCAACGTCGTTGACGGTGCCGTGCACGGCGAGCGAGCCGATGTCGCCACCGGGAAAGAAAAGCGGCGAGACCACGAAGCAATCGGTCGACATCACCATGCGTCCGGCCGCCACGTCGAAAGCGGCTTGATCGTTACCGCGCGCCAGGATCGGATTGTCGAAGGCCGGGCGGAAAATCTCCTCGATGAGCTGCTGCATGGCGCGCCCGCCCGCGCCATGCGTGAGATCGACGCGCCCGGCCACGAGATCGAGCCGGCGCGTGCTCAAGCGCGAGGTGCGGGGGGCTATGTTCATTGCGCCGGCTCCCGCATGCGGCCGTAAGTGTAATAGGCGGCGCAGGCGCCCTCCGAGGACACCATGCAGGAGCCGAGCGGCGTTTCCGGCGTGCAGGCACGGCCGAACAGCCGGCAGTCGGTCGGCTTCTTGGCGCCGCGCAGGATCGCCGGGCATTCGCAGGCCTTGATGCCTTCGGACGGGATATAGGGCTCGTCGAAGCGGCGCTCGGCATCGAACGCCGCGAATTCATCCTTGAGACGGAGCGCCGAGTAGGGGATATGGCCGAGGCCGCGCCATTCGAAATCGCGGCGCAACTCAAAAACGCGCGATACCGCCTGCTTGGCGCGGACATTGCCGTCGCGCGTGACCGCGCGGATATATTGGTTCTCGACTTCGGCGCGGCCCTCGTTGAGCTGGCGCACCAGCATCAGGATCGATTGCAGAATATCGATCGGCTCGAAGCCGGAGATGGCGACCGGTTTGCGGTATTCCTCGGCGAAAAACTCATAAGGCTGACTGCCGATCACGACCGAGACATGCGCCGGCCCGAGGAAGCCGTCGATCTCGACGGTGCCGAGCTCGCGCACCGCCGGCGCCTCGAGGATGGCCGCGATCGCCGAGGGGGTGAGCACGTGATTGCAGAACACCGAGAAATTCGTCAGGCCCTTCTTGGCGGCGGTCTCGATCGCCAGCGCGGTCGGCGGCGTCGTGGTCTCGAAGCCGATGGCGAAGAAGATGACCTCGCGCTGCGGGTTGGCTTCGGCGAGCTTCACCGCGTCGAGCGTGGAATAGACCATGCGGATGTCGGCGCCGTCGGCCCTGGCTTTCATCAGGCTCTGCCCCTTGGAGCCGGGCACGCGCAGCATGTCGGCGTAGGAAGCGAGGATGACGCCATCGCGCTTGGCGAGGCGGATCGCCATGTCGAGCCGGCCGGTGGGCAGCACGCAGACCGGACAGCCGGGGCCATGCACCATCTCGATATTGGAGGGCAGCAGATCCTCGATGCCATAGCGGAAGATGGCATGGGTGTGGCCGCCGCAGAACTCCATCAGCCGATAGCGCCGGCCGCTATCTGCCGCCTCGTTATGGATCGCTGCGGCGAGGCGATGAGCGGTCTCGGCGTCGCGGTATTCGTCGAGATGCTTCATGGCGGCGCCTCGATTGCCTCGCCGGCGGCCGAGAATTCCGCCAGGGCCTCGCCGCCTTCCGCCGCCAGCAATGCCAAGGTGCGTTCGGCTTCCGCCTCGTCGATTTTGGCGAGCGCGTAGCCGACGTGCAGCACCACGTAGTCGCCGACCTTCGGGTCGTCGATCAGCGCGATCGAGATTTCCTTGACGATGCCGCCGAGCGACACCTTGGCGGTGTCCGGCCCGGTCAGGGCGATGATTTTCACCGGCAATGCGTGGCACATGCAGGTCGCCTCCCTAGCCGCGCCCGTTCAACAGCGCCGATGCGGCGACGTAGGCCTGGCCGAGCGACAAGCCGCCGTCGTTCGGCGGCACGGCGCGCGCGACCAGCGGTTCGAGCCCGCGTTCGTTAAGCCCGGTGACCAAACCTTCGCTGAGCACCTTGTTGAGGAAGCAGCCGCCGCTGAGTGCAACGGTGCGCAGGCCGTGCGCGGCCGCCGCCGCCGCGGCCCATTCGACCAGGCCGGCGATCAGCGTGCCGTGGAACAGTGCGGCGCCTTCCGCCGGGGCCATGCCGTCGGCCAGCCGGCCAAGCAACGGCAAGAAATCGAGCACACCGCCCTCGATCCGCCAGCCATCGGGCAGCACTCGTGGCTCGCGCACGAGGCCTTCGAGCCGCATTGCCGCTTCGCCTTCGAAGCTTTGGCGGCGTGACACGCCGAGCAGCCCGGCTGCGGCATCGAATAGGCGTCCGGCCGAAGTGGTCAGTTCGCACGCGACGCCGAGGTTGAGCATATTGAGCACCGGGCGCGCCAAGGGCTCGTCGGCAAAGCGGCGCTGGATATCCGGCGCGCGGCCGAGCGCATGCAGGGCGGCGGCGGCCATCCGCCACGGCTCGCGCGCGGCCCGATCGCCGCCCGGCGCCGGCAACGGCGCCAGATGACTGAGCCGCTCGAAGCGGTCGCCGTCGACCCACAGCAATTCGCCGCCCCAGGCCGCGCCATCGGAGCCGAACCCGAAACCGTCAAGTGAAAGCCCGAGCAGCAGGCCCTCGAAACGATGTTCGGCGGCAAGCGCGGCGACATGGGCGTGATGGTGCTGCACGGTTATCACGGGCAACCCAAGCCGATGGGCGAGGGTTGAGCTTGGAAAATCCGGATGCAGGTCGCAGGCAACCGCCACCGGCTCGACCTCGAGGATCGACAGCATATGGTGCAGCGTTTCCTCAAGGAACAGCGCCGCCGCCGGTGTGTCGAGATCGCCGACATGTTGCGAAACGAAGGCTTCGCGGCCGCGCGTCACCGTTACCGTTGCCTTGAGCTGCGCCCCCAATGCCGCAACGCATGGCACCTCATGCGCCAGCCGGATCGGCGCCGGGGTGAAACCACGCGCGCGGCGCACAAAGGCCGGCGCGCCGGCAACGACACGGACCACACTGTCGTCGGCGCGCGTCACGATCACCCGGTCATGATCGACGACTAAATCGGCGATGCCGGCGAGGCGGGTGCGCCCGTCGGCGCCGTCAATCACGATCGGTTCGCCGGCGACATTGGCCGAAGTCGCGACCAGCGCGAGGTCGTTCGCCGCGGATATCCAATCGAGGCCGGCGGGACGGCCGAGCAGTTCCCAGATTACCAGCCAATGCAGTGGCGCGTAGGGCAGGAACAATCCGATACTCGGCAGCCCGTTGGAAACACCGGGCGCAAGCGTCCGCTCGTCGCGCGTCGGCACGATGACGACCGGCCGTTCGCGGCCGGCGAGCAGCCGGGCGGATTCTTCGTCGACAGTCGCGAAGCGGCAAGCCGATGCGACATTGGTCACCATGACGGCGAACGGCTTGCCGTCGCGCTGCTTGCGTGCGCGCAGCCGCGCCACAGTATCTTTGCGGCGCGCATCGCAGACGAGGTGGAAGCCGCCGATGCCCTTGAGCGCTACGATCTCGCCGGCGCGGATGCGGGCGGCAATGTCGGAAAGTGAGGTGTCGAGCCGCGGACCGCAGGCCGCGCAGCAGGTGGTCTCGGCATGGAAACGCCGATCGGCGGGATTGGTGTATTCGACCGCACACGGCTCGCACAGGGGAAATTCCGCCAGCGATGTCGTGGCGCGGTCATAGGGTAGGTGGCGCGTCACCGTGAAGCGCGGCCCGCAATGCGTGCAGGTGATAAACGGATAGAGGTAGCGGCGGCCGGCCGGATCGAACAGCTCGTCGAGGCACGCGTCGCAAATCGCCATATCGGGCGTGATCGCGGTGCGCGCCGGGCCGTTCCGCGCGCTGTCGCGGATCACGAATTTGCTCTCGTCCACGGCAAGCGGCCGCGCCTCGGCCTCGATGTCGTCGATGCGCGCCAGCGGCGGCGCCTCCGCGACGAGGTCGCTCATGAAGGCATCGACCTTGCCTTGCACTTCAATCAAGACGCCGTCCTGGTCGTTGAAGGCAAAGCCGGTGAGATCGTCGCGCCTTGCCAGCCGCCAGACATGCGGGCGGAAGCCAACGCCCTGCACCAGACCGCGCACGCGCAAGCGCACACGGCGTGCGACGGCAGAGCCGGGGCCGATGGCGAGGTTTACGCGCTCGTTCATGCGTCGGCTCCCATTCGGCATCAATCCGTGGCGAGGCGCAGCGCCCGCGCCGTCTCCAGCCAATGCATCCAGTGGTCCATGCCGTCGCCGCTCTTGGCCGAGAGCTTGAGCACGCCGATGGTCGGGTTGATCCGCCGTGCATTGTCGATCAGCCGGTCAACGTCGAAATCGAGATGCGGCAGCAGATCGGTCTTGGTCACCACCATCAGCGAAGAGGCGGCGAACATGCCGGAATATTTCAGCGGCTTGTCCTCGCCTTCGGTCACCGACACGATGACGACCTTGTGCGCCTCGCCGAGATCGAAGCCGGCCGGGCATACGAGGTTGCCGACGTTCTCGATGAACAGGATGCCGTTCGACGGCAGGCCGAGCCGCGACATTCCGGTGCGCACCATGTCGGCGTCGAGATGGCAGCCCTTGCCGGTGTTGATCTGGATCGCCGGCGCGCCGGTTGCCCGGATGCGGTCGGCATCGGCGGTTGTTTCCTGGTCGCCCTCGATCACCGAGGCCGGATATTCGCCGCCGATCCGCTTGAGCGTCTCCACCAGTAGCGCGGTCTTGCCCGAACCGGGGCTGGAGACCAAATTGAGCGAGAGCGTTTTCGCGGCCTGCAAGGCGTGCCGGTTTTCCGCCGCGATCGCATCGTTTTTGGCGAGGATGTCGCGCTCAATCGTCACCAGCCGGGCCGCTCCGGGCTCGTGACCATGGTGATGATCGTCGGCATGCGCGTGGTCGTGGCCGTGCGGATGCGCGTGTGTGGTGCCGTCGGCATGGGTGTGGGGATGCTCATGCCAATGCCCATCGTCGCCGTCGTGCTCATGCGCGTGGGCATGCGGATGATCGTGCGCGTGATCGTGATGAAGATCCTCGACCCGCTTTTCGCCCTGGCCGCAACCGCAGGTGCTGCACATCACACGACCTCCATCTCTTTGAGCCGCATTTCGTCGCCGCCTTGCACCAGCAGCTTGGCCCCGCCGCAATGCGGGCATAGCGCGCCGCGCGCCGCGATCGCCACCGAGGTTTCGCAGTCGAGGCAATAGGCGGTCCCTTCCGGCTCCAGAATATCGACCGCAGCGCCCTCGGCGGGGCCGCCGCGTGCCGCGACATCGACGGCAAAGCGTAGCGCATGGGCATCGACATGCGAGAGCGTGCCAATCTCCAGCACCAGCCGGGTGACGCGGCTTGCTTTGGCCGCCACGGCCTGTTCGCGGACTAGTTCGATCAACGCGTTGGCGAGCGAGACTTCATGCATGGAGCGCGTGCTCCGGGCTGGCCGGCCGTCGTTCGTCGCGCGGAAGCCCGATCGTGAACGGCACGCAGGGGTCGAAGCTAGCGGCGAGCAGCCGCGCCGCGAAGATCGGCTCGTCGACTTTGGGTGCGTCCGCGAGCGCTATCATGAGCGGCCCCGCGGGATGAAAATTCCATTCGGTCGGCGCCACGCTGCGTAGCGTCTGCGCGCGGCCGCCTGCGGTCTCGACGTAGTATGCCAGCGGGCCGCGCGCCGTTTCGACGACGCCGGCGCCGCGTCCCGAACGCAGTAGATCGACGTCGGCCGCATCGTCGTCCGCCAGCCGGTCGAGCGCACGGCAAAGACGCCCGGCCACCACCGGGGCATCGAGCGCCGCCGCCAAGAGCCGCGTCGCCAGCGTCGGGCCCCAATGCGCCAACGCCTCGGCGACCAGCGGATGGCGCCGCGCGGCGAGCGCCCCGACTTCGGCGGGAACGCCATCGAGGGTCGGTGCGTCGGCGAAATCGGGCTCCGAGGCGAGCCGGGCGGCGAACCAGTCGGCGTCCATAGACGAGAGGGGCGGCCGACCGTGCCGGCCATAGTCGGCCATCGCGCCGCGGCGGGCGGCGCGAATCAAACGGGCCGGCATGCTGGCACTGCCTTGCATCGCGGTCTCCAGCTCGCGCCAAGACATGGTCAGGTCGCCCGCTTCCGGAAATAGCTCGATTAGCATTTGAGCGAGCTCGGATACGGTGCGGCCGAGGCCATCGCGGTCGAGCCGCAGCTCAACGCCGCCAATGCGCGTCCATGGCGCAGGTGTTGTAAACGTGGCAATGGCGGCGGCCGCGCGGCGAATATCCGCGCAAGCGCGCACCTGCGGCGAAGCACCGAGAAGGGGCGGCCAATCCATCAAGATGCGCCAGCCCAACGCGGCCGCATGCTCGGCGAGCAGCACTAATTCGCGGAATGCGCGCTGGGCCGGCGACAGTTCGATTTGCAGGGCGGTCTCGATCGCGGTTAGACCGGCGACCGCGTGCGCCATGCCGCAGAGCGGGAAAATCCGCGACAAGAGGTGCGGGACGTCGTACAGGGTTTGCGTCGCAAGCGCGCCGGCAACGCCGCCCGCGCGAGTCGTGACCAAACGCTTCACCGCCAGACGCCCGTCGATTGCAACGGCGTCGAGGCAAATCTGCTGTTCAAGCGTTGGCCAGGCCAGCGTCGCCACTGGCATTCCCTCCCGAAGCATGCGCGAAACGTTGTCTTGCCGCTCCGCTCCGCCGCCACGCGTCCGGAATGGTCCCCTTAACGGTCGGCAAGACGTTGTGAAACTATCGAGAACAAACCATTGATCGATGTTGATCTAGGTCAACGCTCGCCGAGGAGTTTGCGCGCTAGAAAAGCGATACGCTACGGGGGACGTGCGCTTTATGGCCGTGCGACGAAAGTCGTAGAAAACAAACTCAAAGAAAATATTGCGGCATAGGGGTCGGTCGTCGTCTCAGTCGCGGCAGGGAAGATCCAAAGGAGGGAGCCATGCCCCCAACCGTATTCCGTCTGTTTGTGACCATCGCCCTAGTCCTTGCGCCCAGTGTCGCATTCGCCCATCCCGGGCATGGCGGGCATAGCCTGCTTGCCGGCTTCCTGCATCCGTTCAGTGGCATCGATCATCTGCTGGCGATGACCGCCGTCGGTCTGATTGCGGCTCAGCTCGGCGGACGCGCGTTGTGGGCGGTGCCGACGACGTTTGTCGCGGTCATGGCGCTCGGCGGCATGTTCGGCGCCGCCGGACTGTCATTGCCCTTCACCGAAACCGCGATTGCGTTGTCGGTCCTGGTGTTCGGCTTGGTCATTTTGTCGGGCATGACGCCGCCGGCTCTCGCCGCCATGGCGCTGGTCGGGGTCTTCGCGATCTTTCACGGCTACGCACACGGGGTCGAGATGCCGGTCGACAGTTCCGGCATGCTCTATGGCGGGGGCTTCGTGGTAGCCACCGCGCTGCTGCACAGCTTCGGCATCACGCTCGGCCTGGCGGTGCGCCGGTTCGACGAAGCGCCGCGGCGCCGTGTCATGCAGGCTTGCGGCATCGCGATCGGACTGGTCGGTACCGGGCTCGTGATCGGCCTGGTTTGATCGACTGCGCGACGGACGGAAATTAACGGTTCCGCCGGCCGAATAGCAGCGCGCGACGATCGACGCCGCTGCCGGCGGGACCGTTTGTTGCCGCGGCTTCTTCCGCCGCCGGCGTCATCTGCAAAGAAAGCATTCGCTGCGCCTCGGCGCGCGCTTGACCCGGTAGCGTGAAGTTCAATACCGGCGAATGCAGCGAATGGGCCTTATAGAGCCCGATTACCTCGTCGCCGCCGACCACGAAAGCCCGCTCGCCCGCGGGCAGCGCGATCTGAATGGTGTGGCCGATCGCAGCCATGTCCATCGGCGCCGGATCGATCGGTAGCGCGATCAGGTTCATGAACCAGGGCGTGAGCACGACCCCCAGGAGTTCGGCCTCGCCGAACGGGCGGAAGGCGATCGCCTCGATGGCGGCCTTGTCGTTATAGATTGGCAAATCCCGCATCGCCGCGTCGATCGATTGAAATCGCGCGATCAGCGCCCGCACGCGGGGATGGTCGCTGAAATCGCCGGACGAATTCATGGCGATGGATTCAAGCCACGCGCGCGGTTTGGGCACGAGCGGCGAGTTCGGGGAAAACTTCTTCGAAGAATTGCTTGGCCGCCAGGGCATCCTCGCGTGTAACTTTGGCCACCGCATAGCGGCGCGCCTGCAAGGCGACGAAATCGCCCGGCTGCACCGCCTCTGACATCGTCATCAGGCTGACGGCGAAGCGCTCGCCGTAGACCTCGACCAGCGCGGTCGGCCCGTCGATCGACACCACCTCGGCTGGAACAGCGATGCACATGGTTGCAATGACCTAATGCAGGCGCGGCGTCGGCGCCGCTCCGAGCCGGGTGAGTTCATCGACGATCATGGCCACGGCCGCGTCGCGGCCGCTGGCCGCAGCCGGCGACAGCTCGAGCCCAAGACTCAGATCCTGCGGCACGACGCCGACGACGACGATCCGGCGCGGCGCCTTGCCGATCAGGCGCAGATTGGCCAGGAGATCCGAAAGGCCCAATTGATGCGGCGAGAACTTCGTCTCGAATAGCATTCGGATGTCGTCGTTCTCGAGCCGGATCACGCGGCCGGCCGGAGAGTCGGCATTCACGGCGTCGGCCACGATCAAGCAGTCGCGATCCGCCACGGTATCGAGCAGGTCGATGCCGGAGGTGCCGCCGTCAAGCACGTCGACCGTCTCGGGCAGATCGTGCGCGGCATCGAGCGCTTCTACGATGCGCACGCCGACGCCCTCATCCGACAAGAGGATGTTGCCGAGGCCGAGGACGAGGATGCTCACGGGCGCGACCTCTCCTCACATGGCCTTGACTTGAACGATCGGCCGCTTCTCGCCATCGACCATGTGCACCGCGCAGGCGATGCAGGGATCGAACGAGTGCACGGTGCGCAGCACTTCGAGCGGCAGATTGGCGTCGGCGACCGGATTGTCGATGAGCGAGGCCTCGTAGGGACCGGGCTCGTCGTGGTCGTCGCGCGGGCCCGCGTTCCAGGTCGACGGCACGACGCACTGGTAATTGTCGATCTTGCCGTCCTTGATGACGACCCAGTGCGAGAGCACGCCGCGCGGCGCCTCGTGATAGCCGAAGCCGCGCTGTTCGCCCTTTGGGAACACCGGCCGGTTGAAGGTGCGCATGTCACCCTTGGCGATGTTGTCGACGAGCAGCTGCCACTGGTTCTGCAATGCCTCGTGCAGCACGGCGCAGCGCACCGCGCGGGCCGCGATGCGCCCGATTGTCGAGTGCAAAGCGGTGAGCGGGATCTGGGAGCCTGCAACCTTGCTCGCGACCTCGACCAGCTTGGTCAAATGTCGCTTGGTCGGTTCGTGGCCGGCGGCGTACATGCCGAGCACATTGGCGAGCGGACCGACCTGCGCGCGCTTGTCGAGGAAGGTCGGCGCCTTGATCCACGAGTATTTGCCGTCGTCGTGGAAGTCGTCGTATTTCGGTGTGGTCTGGCCGTCGAAGGGGTGCAGCGCGCCGTTCGGGCCGGAATACTCGTACCAGGAATGCTTGACCGCTTCCTTGACTCCGTTGCGGAAATAGGCGTCCTGGTAGCTGGTGATCGCCTGGAATTTTGTGAGGTCGCCGGCCGGGATATAGCCGCCGGGCAGCTCGAATTTGGTGCCCTTGGTGTCGAGCGGCAGATCGGGCACCGACAGATAATTGGTGACGCCGGCGCCGTATTTCGTCCACTCTGCATAAAGCGCGCCGACCGCGGCGACATCGTTGATCATCGCGTTGTGCACGAAATCGCCGAGTTCGTCGATCCAGGCTTTGATGGCATAGAGCCGCTCGAGGGTCAGCGTCGACTGGCTGTCGGGATTGATCGCATTCGCCACTCCGCCGACCGCGAGGTTCTGGATGTGCGGCGTCTTCGAGCCGAGGACGGTGACGATCTTGTTGGCGATGCGCTGCACTTCGAGCGCCTGGATATAATGCGTCGCCGCCAGCAGGTTGACGTCGGGCGGCAGCTTCATCGCCGGATGGCCCCAGTAGCCCGAGGCGAACACGCCGAGATTGCCGCTGTTGACGAAGGTCTGCAGCTTGTCGCGTACTGCGCTGATATTGGGAATGCTGTTGGCTTTGTAATCGGACAGGGTCGCGCCGAGCTTGGACGCGCCGGCAGGGTCACCCTTAAGCGCCGAGACGATGTCGACCCAGTCGAGCGCGGCCAGCTGGTAGAAATGCACGATGTGGTCGTGGATGCCGTGCGCCGCCACGATCATGTTGCGGATATATTGGGCGTTGAGCGGCACTTCCATATTGAGCGCGTTCTCGACCGCGCGCACGGAGGCGATGGCGTGCACCGTGGTGCAGACGCCGCAGATGCGCTGGGTGAAGATCCAGGCGTCGCGCGGGTCGCGATCCTTGAGGATGATTTCGATGCCGCGCCACATCTGGCCGGACGACCATGCCTTGGTCACTTTGCCGCCGTCGACTTCGCAGTCGATGCGCAGGTGCCCCTCGATGCGGGTGATGGGGTCGATCGTAATGCGAGTCAAGGCAGCCTCCTTTTAGCGATGCGCGGCATCGCCGTGCAGCACGGGCAATGTCTTGATGAAGACGAGATAGAGCAGAATCTCGAGCGAGATGACGCCGATCGACACCATCAGCTCGGGTACGGATGGGAAGTAGGACCAATTGCTGAGCGGCTGATAGCCGACCAGATAGGCGTCGAGCCGGTAGAGCGATCCGCCGGCGAGCAGGGCGACGGCCGCGAGCAGCGAAGCGCGCGGGCTCGCGCGGCCGGCTGGCGTGACGAAGACCAGCGCGGCGAAGAGGAACAGGGCATTCTCCACCCAGAACAGGAAGACGCTGACGCTGCCGACGAAGGCCAGCGGCACGGCATCGCGCGCGAAAAGATCGACCCAGCGCAATACCAACCAGCCCACCGTGATACAGCCGACGACCAACGAAAGCTTCGAGATCAGGGCGTGCTCGGACGGCAGCGAGAAGGTCTTCGACACGACCGTCGCCTCGAACATCACCACCGCGTAGCCCATGGCCAGCGCACTGATAACGAATAAGGCCGGCAGCCACAGCGTGAACCACAGCGGCGACAGCTTGTAGCCCATCACAAGCAGCATCGAGCCGAGCGAGGATTGGTGCATCGTTGGCAGCAGCACGCCGAGCGCGGCGAAAACAAACATCCAGCGGTCGAGAACGCGCTTGATGCCGGTGAGGCCCAGCCGCTCGAGGAAAGCCGGCGCGAACTCGATCCAGAGCACGACGACATAGGCCATCACGCACAGCGCGACTTCGAGCATCACCGAGTTCGGCTGGATGTACCAGGGCAGCAGCAGGTTATAGGCGTGCCAGTAACGGCCGAGATCGAAGATCACGGCGAAGCCGCCCAACGTATAGCCGAACAAGCCGCTGAGCAGCGCCGGCCGCATCAACGGATGGTACTGGCCGCGATTGAAGATGTAGACCAAGAGCGCCATGGCGAAACCGCCGCAGCCGAAGGCGGTGCCGATGATTACGTCTACGACGACCCAGATTCCCCACGGGTAGCCCGAGTTGATGTTGGCGACGGCGCCGAGGCCGAAAAGGAACCGTACTCCCAGGAAATAGAAGGCGATGACGACCAGCGCGACGAGCACCAGCGTGGTCGGTGTTATCAGACTTCTGCGCAGTGGTGTGGCGGTGCTCACGGTCAAACCTCATTAAGACTTCGGCGCTTCGTCGTCGGCGTGCTGAGCCATATTGCGGCGGGCAAGGAATGCGAATCCGAGGAAGGCCACGACCGGCGCGATCAGCCAATGATAGAGCGTGTGCTGCATGCCCTCGGAAAGCGAGGCGGGAGACTGCCGCCCCAGAGTCGGCAGCCCAAGCTTCGGGAACGGAATGCCGGCGAGATAGCGCACCTGGGTGCCTCCGGCCTCGTGCTCGCCATAGATGCCTTTGACGTAATGCGGGATCGTCGCCGCGTTGGGCGGCCGATTTTCGCCGATCTTGCCGCGCGGGAACTCATGCGGCGTGCCGGGCGCTGCCGTCAGCCGCCGTTCGATCTCCTGCTCGATCTCCTTGACCGGACCGAATAGCGAGGCGCCGGTCGGGCAAACGTCGCAGCATGCCGGGATCTGACCCTTCTTCTGCAGATGGCTGCAGAACTGGCACTTCGCGATCTTGCCGAGCGGATTATTGAAATCGAATTGCGGCACGCCGAACGGGCAGCCATAGACGCAGTAGCGGCAGCCGATGCAGCGATCGGGATCGTGCGTGACGATACCGGTCACTTCATCCTTTTGCATGGCGCTGACCGGGCAGACCGACACGCAGGACGGATCGACGCAATGCAGGCAGTGCCGTTTGACGAAGGCAAAGCCGTTGATCTCGTGGTCCTTCTGCTCCGCGGTGCCGTTGCGATAGACCTTGATGACGTTGAGCGTGCGGCCGGACAGGTCTTCCGGCGTATCCCAGGTATCCTCGTTCCAGTCGGTCAAATGTTGCGGGATGTCGGGCGGCATATTGTTGGCGGCTTTGCACGCCGCCACGCACGCCTTGCAGCCGATGCATAGCGTCGAGTCGTAAAGCATCCCGACGGCTTGTGGCGAAATCTCCTTCGGCGGCCTGGCGATGCCGGCCGAGGCCTCGGTCGGCAACGCGGCTGCCGCGGTGGCGAAGCCGGCGCCCCTCAGGAAATCCCTGCGGTCGACCGCGTTCATAACTAGGCCCCCTTGTTCGGTGCGTCCGTTGCCTTCGGCTTATCGCTCATTTGCTTGAGCAACATGGCGCCGGCGCCCACGACGAGGCCGCCCACCACGCCAACTGTCGCCGCGGCGCCGATGCTGACGCCTTGGCCCTTCGCGGCGTCGACCTGCGGGAAAGCAGTCGGCGGCGTCAGGGTCTTGACCGTGGCCAGCGCATGCAACGGTTTGCGGAACGCCGTCGCCTTCTCGGTGCAGCCGAAGCAGGGATGCCCGGTGCCTACCGGCCAGGAGCCGAAGCCGACATCGCCGAAACCGATCGCCGGGCAGTTGGCAAAGGTTTCCGGACCTTTGCAGCCGATCTTGTAAAGGCAGAAGCCCTGCCGGTGTCCTTCGTCGCCGAATTCGAGCGCGAAGCGCCCGGCGTCGAAATGCGGCCGCCGCTCGCAGTTCTCATGGATCAGACGTCCGTAGGCGAATTTCGGCCTGTTGAGCTGGTCGAGCGCGGGCGGCCGTTTGAAGGTCAGCAGGTAAAGGACCGTCGATAGGAAATTGTATGGGCTGGGCGGACAGCCGGGAACGTTGATGACCAGCTTGCCGGGAATGACCTCGTGCGTGCCGACCGCGCCGGTCGGATTGGGATCCGCCGATTGAATGCCGCCCCAGGATGCACAGGAGCCAATGGCAATGACGGCGGCCGCGCCCGCGGCGCCCTCGCGCACTAGCTCGGCTTGCGTCTTGCCGCCGACTTTGCAGTAGATGCCGCCATCTTTCATCGGCGTTCCGCCTTCGGTCACCAGCACGTATTTGCCTTTGTGCTTTTCCATCATCGCGTGCTTGTAATCGAGCGCCTGCTTGCCGGCGCCGACGCACAGTGTGTCGTGATAGTCGAGCGAGATGACGTCGAGCAGGAGCGCTTCGATCGTCGGGTGATAGGAGCGCAGCAGCGATTCGGTGCAGCCGGTGCATTCCTGGCCGTGCAGCCAGATGACTGGCGGCCGGTCCGGCGAAATCGCCGCCTCGGCCATACGCACGCCCGCGGCCGAGGATAGTCCCATGGTGGCAGCGATCCCGGCGCAGAACTTCAGCAGTTCGCGGCGCGACAGTTTGCCATACACTGGAACATCGGGATTGGGCCCAAGGCAGGTGTCGTAATCGATAGCGGGAGTGCGAATGGCGTCCATGGGCCGACCCCTTCGAGTTTCCTACTCTTGACCCGCTAGCAAGGGGGCCGGCCAGCGGCGATGACGATCGTCAATTTTTTCAGATACAGCCGGCGACTGCCGGCCTAGGCCGAAGCCAGGCAATCGAGCTCGGCGGCGAGCGCTTCCACATTGGGAATCATGACCTGGCGGCCGGAGAAATGGGCGATACCGTCGGTTTCCAGGCGGCCGATGATGCGCGAGATCGTCTCGTGGCGGGTGCCGACCATGGATGCCAGATCGCGCCGCGACACCGGCAATTCGATCGACTGCGAACCGTTGACAAGCCGATGGCCGTGGCGGCCGACCAGGACAAGCAGGAGGTGGACGAGCTTATGGCGGTTTGAAAACGTCGCCTGGCGGAACATCGTGTCATGCGCGTCTTCCAGCGCACCGATCGAGCGCTTGAGAAAGCGCAGGCCGAGCGCCGGATTGGCCGCCAATAGCGCTGTTACGGTCGCGTGGTCGATGTGGCAGACGATACTGGGGCCGAGCGCCTCCGCGCTGGTCTTGTGTTCGCTGTCGGTGAGGAATGAACGGTATCCAACCGTGTCGCCCGGATAGGCCAGCTCCAACAGCACCGAATTACCATTGCTGTCGAGCCGGCGAATTCCGACCGTGCCGCCGGAGACACAGTAGACGCCGTCATTGCGCTCGCCCTGCGCGAACACGACCTCGCCAGAGCCCAATTCGCGCCGCCTGCGGCCGCGTTCGAGCACAGCGAGCGAGGTTTCGTCGAGGTCATGCCAATCGCTCCGCCGCCCGACATGGCAGACGGCGCAAGTGTGGCTCGTAGCCTTGGTATGACTCTGCGCCATGGCCTATTCAGTGCCCTCGCGTTCCGGCGATGGTCAGCGCCGGTGCACTAGACTGACGATGAAATGATGATGGCGCTTGGCCCGTTCGTATTGACCTATCGCAACAAATGTCCCCCTCATCCCAAAGTTGAACGGCCGCCGATTGCGCCGGCCCCCACTTGTTGCACTGCAACGAATGGCCGCCGACCGGCCGCAAAGCGCGCGAACGAATGATCTCGAGCAAAATTGACGATCATCAACGACGTTTGACGGGCTTCCGGCTAATGGCGCAAGGGTCCGCAAGATCGGCCGAAGGCCGCGGCGGCGGGCATCGACCTTTTCCGGGTGCAAGCCATGCAGCAGTTCCGCTCCTATGTTGTGGCTGGTGTCGTCATCGCGGCCGTCGTGGCGTGTGTCGCTTGGGTGGTCAGCGCCCAACCGGGCGCGTTCCCGGGCCTGCAGACGGTCGGTCTTTACAAGTACAAGGCGCTGCCCGTCGGCGCCAATGGACCGCTCAAGGAATGCGTCGTTTGCCACAGCATCGAGTCCGGCGGGCCGCTGCGCGTGGGGCCGCCGCTGCACGGCATCGTGGGCGCACACAAGGCACGCTACAAGTGGTATGCCTACTCCGACGCGCTACGGAAGGCCGGCGGCACGTGGACGGAAGCCGATCTCGATAAGTTTCTGGCTTCGCCGAGCAAATTCCTGCCGGGCACCTCGAAGACCATCATCGGCTTTCCCGATCCCAAGCAGCGCGCCGATATTATTGCCGCCCTGAAGAAGGCCCCGTAAAAAATCCTTGGGTGCGACATGAGCATGAGTCGGCATTCGACTCTTGGCATCACGGGCTTTATCGGCGCCGCCAACAACAAACTCGTCGTCGAATCATGGCACTGTGCTGAGTGCGCGCCATGTTGTGCTTTGGGGCGCAAAGCCGATTTCGCGCAGTTTGCAAAATGCCATTAAACTATTGAGTCCAGTGCGCCAGATTGACTTCAGTTTGCAAAATTATTGAGCAATAACAGCGCAAGATCTGAGAAAAGGATGGTGATAACCGACCCGTCAGAATCTCCACTCGATTTGACCGGGTTTTGCCCCGACATCGGGTACATTGTCAGAACCACCTTGAGCAATATCAATGGGTTGTATCAGGTTCAAATCCTGCCACTCCGACCAATAAATCCAGACATTTACGCCACAATTCCGAGCGCGGGCAGGCTTGCGGGGCCGCCTCCCATCCGCCAAATCGGGCCGCCGCAGGGTGCCCTTGGCGAGGGCCGTTGGCCCGCGTAACGTCGCGGGATCAAAAACGATGCGGCCGGGTCGTACCGGCCGATTGGGGGAGGATCGCGCTCATGCAACGCTATGTCGGTTTTCTGTCTCGTCTGCTGTTTGGTCTGCTTGGTCTCTCGTTGATCGGGGCCGCCGACGCGGGGGCGGCCGGCTATCCCGACCACACGGTGCGCATCATCGTCGGCTATCCGGCCGGCGGGTCGACCGACATCGTTGCGCGCATCATCGGTAATTGGCTGAGCCAAAAGCTTGGCCAGCAATTCATCGTCGAGAACAAGCCCGGCGCCGGCAACAATATCGGCACCGAACTTGTCACCAAGGCCGCGCCCGACGGCTACACGCTGCTCTTGATCAATCCGGCCAACACCATCAACGCCACGCTCTACAAGAAGCTCAATTTCGTATTCCTGCGCGACATCGACCCGGTGGCGAACGTGATCCAGGTGCCGAACGTGATGGAGGTCAATCCGTCGGTGCCGGTCAAGACGGTCAAGGAATTCATCGACTACGTCAAAGCCAATCCCGACAAGATTAACATCGCCTCGTCCGGCAACGGCACCTCGATCCATCTGTCCGGCGAATTGTTCAAGATGATGACCGGCCTGAAGATAACGCACATACCCTATAAAGGCTCGGCGCCGATGCTCACCGACCTGCTCGGCGGCCAGGTGCAGGTCACCTTCGACAACCTGCCGTCGTCGATCGCCCACATCAAAGCCGGCAAATTGCGTGCGCTGGCGGTGACCACGTCGAAGCGGTCGCCGGAACTGCCGGATGTGCCGACGGTCGCGGAAACCGTCCCGGGCTACGAAGCCGTCGCCTTCTTCGGCTTCGGCACCACGCACGGAACGCCGAAGGAAGTCGTCGATCTGCTCAACAAGGAGATCAACGCCGCGCTCAAGGATCCCGGCATCCTGACCAAGCTCAAGGATCTCGGCGGCATTGCGGAGCCCGGCTCGCCGGCCGACTTCGGCAAGTTCCTCGCCTCCGAAACAGCCAAGTGGGAAAAGGTGGTGCACGCTGCCAATCTGTCGATTCAGTGAGCCTCGATCGTTGCGGACGTTTCGTTCATGAAAAACTGTAAGCGTCCGGAGGACCTGCGCAGCCACCGCTGGCTCGGCGTCGACGACATGCGCTCGTTCGGCCATCGTTCGCGCTTGCGCGGGATCGGCTACGACGCCGGCGATTGGCAGGGCAAGCCGGTCATCGGCATCATCAATACCTGGAGCGAAATCAATCCGTGTCACGCGCATTTGCGCGCGCGCGCGGACAACGTGAAGCGCGGCGTGCTGCAGGCCGGCGGGTTCCCGCTCGAGTTGCCCGCCATGTCGCTGTCGGAAACCTTCGTCAAGCCGTCGGCCATGCTCTATCGCAATATGCTGGCTATGGAGACCGAGGAACTGCTGCGCAGCCATCCGCTCGACGGCGCGGTGCTGATGGGCGGCTGCGACAAGACCACGCCCGGCCTGCTGATGGGCGCGATCAGCATGGGCATTCCGGCGATCTACATTCCCGCCGGCCCCATGCTGCGCGGCAACTGGAACGGCCAGTATCTCGGCTCGGGTTCCGACGTCTGGAAATACTGGACGGAAAAACGCGCGGGCAATATCAGCGAGGAGGAGTGGAGCGAAATCGAAGGCGGTATCGCGCGCTCGTTCGGCACCTGCATGGTGATGGGCACGGCCGCGACCATGATGGCGATCACCGAGGCGCTCGGCATGTCGCTGCCCGGCGCGTCGTCGATCCCCGCCGCGGATTCCAATCATCCGCGCATGTGCGGGGTCGCCGGCCGGCGCATCGTGGACATGGTGTGGGAGGATCTCACGCCCGCCAAAATCCTCACTGCCGCTGCCTTCGACAACGCCATCAAGGTGCACATGGCGATGGGCGGCTCGACCAACGCCATCATTCATGTGGTGGCAATGGCGCGCCGCGCCGGCATTCCCGTCGACATGGAAAGATTCGATCAGCTATCGCGCCAGATCCCGGTACTCGCCAACGTACGGCCGTCGGGGCAATATCTGATGGAGGATTTCTTCTACGCCGGCGGTCTGCGCGCAATGATGCAGAACTTGCGCGAAAAGCTCGATCTCACCTGCCTCACCGTCACCGGCAAGAGCGTGGGCGAAAATATCGAGGGCGCCAAGGTCCATATCCCCGACGTCATCCATTCGCTCAACGACCCGGTCTATGCCGAAGGCGCCACCGCGGTGCTCAAGGGCAACCTCGCGCCGCAAGGCTGCGTCATCAAGCCGGCCGCGGCCGACAAGCGTTTCCTTAAGCACCGCGGCAAAGTGATCGCCTTCGAGGACTATAACCACATGATGCGCGAGATCGAACGCGACGATCTCGACGTCACGCCCGACCATATCCTGGTGTTGAAGAACGCCGGGCCGAAGGGCGGCCCAGGCATGCCGGAATGGGGCATGCTGCCGATTCCGAAGCGGCTGTTGGGGCAGGGCGTGCGCGACATGATCCGCATTTCCGACGGCCGCATGAGCGGCACTAGCTACGGCGCCTGCATCCTGCATGTGGCGCCGGAAAGCTTCGTCGGCGGTCCGCTCGCTTTCGTGCAGACCGGCGACGAGATCGAAGTGGACGTCGATAAACGGCTGATCCATCTCCATGTCAGCGACGACGAACTGGCGCGCCGCAAGGCGGCCTGGACGCCGCCGGCGCCGCGCTATCCGCGCGGCTATGGCGCGCTATATTCGGAACACATCGGGCAGGCCGACGAGGGCTGCGATTTCGATTTCCTGGCTCCGTTAGGTAGAATCCCGGAGCCGGAAATTCATTGAACGGCCGCGAATCTTCAAATTAGAAAAGTTCCGAACTAGAACGCCTCTAATGTCCGCTTGCGCGCATTGACAACCGCGCGGGAATTTTTCGTAGTCAACTCGTGCGCGCCCAACGCGTGCCGCGGTTGCACTTTTTGCCGGGCCTTGAACCCGGCATATGAGGAAAAGTTTGAATGCGCCTCGATCGTAGCGCGCGCACATATTTCATGGCCGCGTTTTTTTTCATCGCCACGGATGCCGCTGCTGGCGCGCAGAATTCGCAGCCGGCGTCGAGCGCGGGGGCGCAAGCCGTGGCGGACGTCTTTCACGAGGCTGAGTCGAAATACATGTTCGGCTTCATCGACGGCTCCGACATCGGCAACGAAGGCGAAAAGTCGTTCGAGTATGAATCGACCGGATCGTTCCAGAAACGCGGCGGACGCTACACGGCGATCGAGAACGAGTTCGAATTCGAGCACGTGCCGACGCAGAATTTCGCCTACGAGCTCAGCGCGCACGCCATCACGCATTCGATCAGCGGCGTCGAAGATCTCGACGACCGCAACTCGACGCAGTTCAGCGGTGCCTCGGCCAAGCTGAGCTATCTCATCCTGGGCCGCGGTCCCGGCTCGCCCATCGGCCTGACGGTCTCGGCCGAGCCGGAATGGGCGCGCGTCGACGGCACAGATGGCACTGCCACGCAGAGCTATAGCTCCGAATTCAGGATCGTCGCCGACACCGAACTGATCGCCAATCGTCTCTTCGCTGCGATCAATCTGATCTACGCGCCGGAAACCGCAAAGCCCGCCGACACCGGAATGTGGGAGCGCAGCTCGTCGGCCGGTGTCGGGTTTGGGCTGACCTATCGATTGACGCCGACCTGGGCCATGGGCGTCGCGGCGGAATACGACCGCGCCTATGACGGTCTCGTGTTCCAGAGCTTCCAGGGCCACGCGCTGTTTGCCGGGCCGACCTTGCAGATCAACATCAGCCGCAAGATGCTGCTGGCGGCGGCTTTCATGGCGCAGGTCGCCGGCCGCGCGGTCGACGACCCGCGGCCGCTCGACCTGACGAACTTCGAAAAATATCGCTCCAACTTAAAGTTCGAGATTGAATTCTAGCTGGCTGGCTGCAGCGTTCGCGTGAAAGGATGAGGACATGAAACAGGCATCGATCGGAAAGCGGGGGCTCGTAATCGCCGCCTTGGCGTTCGGCCTACTTCTAATGGTGCCGTCGGCGCGCGCCGAGGACGCGGTGACCGTGACGACTTCGATGAAGGGCCATCGTTTTCAGCCCGCTGAACTGCATGCGCCGGCCGGAAAGCCGATCATGATCGTCGTGAAGAATCTCGATCCCGCCCCGGCGGAATTCGAAAGCAACATGCTGCGCGTTGAAAAAGTCGTCACCGGCGGCGGCACGATCACGCTGCGAATCCGCCCGCTGGAGCCCGGCCGCTACCGTTTTTTCGACGACTTCCATCCGGAAACCGAAGGCTATCTGGTGGTCAGGTGAAGCGGCTTGGCGCGGTCGAATGGCGCGTAAAAACCGAGCAAAATTGGCTCCGAATGGCAATATTCAAGCCATAAACGGCAATATACAAAAGCGTGATTGTATAAATAGATCATCTTTCGGGTGTAAATAGCGTGCGGGGTGTACCGTGGAAGGACGCGCTCACGATCAGCATCCGCCGAAACCAAAAGCTGCAGGAAAACTTGGATGCGTTTTTTTGGCGAGATCGCAAGAGGCTCAATTTTTGACAAAGGCGCTCGACGTCAAATGGCTCGTTTCGGCATGCGACACCTTTTCGGATCATTGTAGCGATGACGCGGAACGTGCGACCGCTCTAGTCGGCTCTACGATGATAAAAACGGTAGAACTATACGAAACTGAAGAACTGTTTCGACTCAAGAGATTGGAGCCTGCAGAACGGCCTGATTATAAGCCGACGCATCTTTTCGACGGCTTGAATACATTTTATATCGGGTACGGAGATGTCGTGTTCAATCTCAAGAGGCGAATAAAGGATCTCGTCCGTCGCGGCACGCCGACGGCAATGATACTCGACGAATTATTCGAGCGGGTGTGCAAATTCGATACGGCATTTTCCAGGTTTCGAGCCGAGCAAGCGCACGAACCGACCCGCTGATGAGCCGCGCAATTTGTCCCAAACGAAACGCATAATTGTCCCATGTCCGACGACATTCCCTTTGACCGAAATCTCGATCTCGCCCCCGACACCGTGGACGAGCCGATGCCGGGCATCCGTCGCGTGATGGCGGACAATCCGGGGCCGTTCACCTTCAAGGGAACGCTCAGCTACATCATCGGCCGCGGCAAGGTCGCCATCGTCGATCCAGGGCCGGCCGACGAGCGCCACATCGGTGCGTTGCTCGAGGCCGTGCGCAACGAGACGGTGACGGCGATCTTCGTCACCCACACCCACCGCGACCACTCGCCGGCGGTGCCGGCGATCAAGGCTGCGACCGGCGCCACCGTCTATGCCGAAGGCCCGCACCGCGCCGCGCGGCCGCTGCATATCGGCGAGCACAATCCGCTCGATTCCAGCGGCGACCGGGACTTCAAGCCGGACGTCGCGCTCAAGGACGGCGAGATCGTCAGCGGCGGCGGCTGGACCGTCGAGGCGGTGACGACGCCCGGCCACACCGCCAACCACATGGCCTACGCGTTCAAGGAGAATAACGCGCTGTTTGCCGGCGACCACGTGATGGGCTGGGCCACCACCATTGTGGCGCCGCCCGACGGCGCCATGAGCGACTACATGGCCTCGCTCGACAAACTGGCCAAGCGTGTTGAGCAGATTTACTTCCCCGGCCACGGTCCCGCGATCCGCGACGCCGGCCGCTTCGTGAATTATTATATTTTACATCGCAAGGCGCGCGAGGCGTCGATCCTGCATCGCTTGGCGAAAGGCGAGACCGATATCCCGTCGATCGTGCGCGCCATCTATATCGGCATCGACCCGCGGCTGACCGGCGCGGCGGGCATGTCGGTGCTGGCGCATCTGGAGGATCTGGTGACGCGCGGCCTGGTCGAGACCAACGGCGCGCCCGCCATTGACGGGGTCTATCGCTTAGCCGGTGCGCGTTTGGGCGGCTGAATCTTTTTCTGCGGCTCCGGCCGGGGCTCCGGCGTCGCGCCGACCGCGTCGTCGATATCCTCGAGCAGACTGCGAATGCGCGCGGCGTTGACGCCGAGATCGGACAAGCCGTAGCGCGAGGCCGAGCGTATATCGACGCGCGCGCCGTCGCCGGTCGGGCTCACGCGGATTACCACGTCGTCGCGGAAGCCCATAATCGGCGTGCGCGCGGTCGCTTCGATCACCGCGTCGCGGCGGCCGGGAGCCGGCAGGCGAGCGTCGGCGACGTGCCATTTGCGCTTGGTCACCAGCGCGAGCGCGACGTCATAAGTGGGCTTGACCGGCGCGTTCACCAGCAGCGGCACGATGTCTGGATAGGCGGCGAGCTGTTTTGCGGCGGTCGCCGCGCCGGCATAGTTGAGCCGGCCTGGCGGCCGCTGGCGCGCCAGCGCGACAAAGGTCGGTGGATTGCCCGGGTCGGTGGTGATGTCGGAAATCGCCGGCACCTTGCTCGCGCGATAGCCGAGATAGGCCGGATAAGCGAGCAGCAGCAGGCCCAGGATCAATCCCGAAATTGCCGAGCCGAGCCCCGACAGGCCTTGCCGCCAGATCACGACGAAGGCCGGGAACGACAGCAACGCCGCCAGAGCCGCGAATATCAACGCGGCGGCAAAGCTGGCGAGCGCCGGCTCGATTTCCAGCAGGCCGGACCGCACGACGGCGATCGAGAGCGCCGCCACGACGAGCGCGAACAGCGCCAAGCGTCTGGACCACGCGGCCAGCCGCGACACCGGCTCGTCGCCTAAATTAGGCCGTCGCGCCATCCCTATACCCCGCACGAACCGTGCTCGTTGAGCGCAAAGGGATAAAGGGAAGCGCGCGTGCGGGCAATGACCTCGGCACCCTTCGCGGTACGGCTATCAGGCGCCCTATTCGGAAGCTAGGCGACCATCTGCGCCAAGCTAATCGGCGTTTCGAGCCGGGCGAGAATGGCCTCTCCGCTCATGGGGCGGCCGAACAGATAGCCCTGGCCTTCGTGGCACCCTTGCGTCGTGACCAGCTTCATCTGTTCTTCCGTTTCGATGCCTTCGGCGACCACGGTCATATTGAGACCGGCGCCGAGGCTGGCGACGGCGCCGATGATCGCCCGCACGTCGCTTTCGTCGCCCAGATCGGCAACGAACGACTGGTCGATCTTGAGCTTATGGAAGGGGAACTTGCGCAAATAGTTGAGCGAGGAATAGCCGGTGCCGAAGTCGTCGAGCGACAAAGCGACGCCGAGATTGTTGAGCTGCTGCATCGTCGCCAAAGTGCCGTCATTGTCCTCGAGCAGGAGCCGCTCGGTGACCTCGAGCTCGAGGCGCTGCGCTGGCAGCCCCGACTTCGCGAGTGCCGTCACCACTTGCAAGGCGAGGCCACGGTCCCGGAATTGGACCGGCGAAAGGTTGACGGCGACCTTGACGCCGTGCGGCCAGGTCGCCGCCTCCACGCAGGCGCGGTTCAAGGCCCATTCGCCGAGCGCCACGATCATGCCGGTCTCTTCTGCGATCGGAATGAACACCGCCGGCGGCACTTCTCCGCGCACCGGATGTTTCCAGCGCATCAGCGCCTCGCAGGTCGTTACCCGGCCGGTGCGCAGATCGACCAACGGCTGGTAATTCAGCCGGAACTGGTCCGTGCCGAGCGCATCGCGCAGGTCGAGTTCGAGGGCGCGGCGTTCCTGCACCGCTTCCTCCATGTCCATGGCGAAGAAACGGTGGCCGCCGCCCCCGCTGTTCTTGGCCGCATACATCGCCATGTCTGCCTTCTTGAGCAGTTCGTCGGCGTCGATGCCGTCGGTCGGCGCCATAGCGATGCCGATCGAGGCGCCGATGTCGATGCGGTGGCCGTCGATCTCGAAAGGCTCGTTGAGCGTCCGCGCCAGCCGCTGCGCCAGCCAATCGGCGTCCTGCCGGCGGTCCGTGATGGTCTGCAGCACGACGAACTCGTCGCCGCCGAACCGCGTGATCATATCGTGCGGATGGATGACGGTGCTGAGCCGGAACGCGACTTCCTTGAGGAGCTTGTCGCCGATCGGGTGACCGAGCGTGTCGTTGATCGCTTTGAACCGGTCGAGGTCGATCAGGTGGACCGTGATGTGATGTTCATGGTCGTGAACCCCCGCGAGCATGGCGGTGATGCGCTCGCGGAACTGCGTGCGGTTGGCCAAGCCGGTGAGTTCGTCGAACTTGGCGAGATGCGTGATGCGCTCCTGCGCGCGCTTGCGCTCGGTGACGTCTTCGAGGATGACGACCGAGCCGCCGCCGGCCATCATGCGGCGCGACAAGGCGATGGTCCGGTCGCCGTCAACCGACGTGTAAAACTGATCGAACTTGTCCTCGCGCAGCCCGCGAGCGAGGTCGTTGATGACCTGCTTCACGCTCTTGGACTTGTGATTGCCGGCGCGGATGCTGTGGCGGACGAGTTGTGAGATTCGCATGCCGACGCGTACCGGTGCGCCATGCAAATGGAGCAGCTCGAGGAACCGTTCGTTCCAGACCTGCAGGCGGTCCTGCGGATCGAGCATGCAAAGGCCGTGCGACATGTTGTTGAGGGCAATGTCGAAGCGGTTCGCCTGCTCCTCGAAGCGGGCGGCCAGCGCCGCCTCCTTGCGCGTCATGGTGAGCGCNNGGATAGGTGAACAGCGCGACCGCCATCGGCAGCGTGGTGAGCATGAGCTGGCCGACCGCGATGACCGGCCGGCCGGCGTTGCGGCCCGAGATCCCCGCGGCGTAGCCGGCAGCGGTGGTGGTGACCGCAAGCTGCAGCGCGCCGTCGCTGGTTTGCACGAGGGTGAGCCAGCACAACAGACCGAGCAAAGCGGAAAAGCCCCAGGCGCCGGATTCGTAGATGCGCTCCCACAGCCGGGTTGCCGCAAGGTGCTGTTCTTTCTTGTATTTCCGGTAGAGCAGGGCCGAGGCGACGCGCAGCATGCCGACTGCGAACATCGCGAGAGAGGTCACCAGGATCCAATTGTCGCCGACGCGGAGCGCGACCGCCGCGCCGGTGATCGAGCAGGCGATGGCGCCCACGACCAGCGATGCAATCGGTGCGAATAGCGACTCGATCAAGGCGGCGCGGATCTCCGTAGGAAGAACCGCGTCTTCCCGCCGAGCCCGGATCAGCCTGTTAATCAGCATTGGACCTGTGCGACTTTTCGACCCTTCGATGGTACCGGCCATTCTTCAATAGGACGCAAACTGCCGGGCCTATCCGTGGTTTTGATGAACGGATGGCAAACGTCCGCATCAGATGCTGAATAAAATTGTTCCACTTCGCTCCGGCGGCAGCGCCTAATCAACGTAACGGTTCGTTATCGCGTGGAACTTTGAAACGTAGCCGCGCCACTTCGGGAAATCTCTTTCGTAGTTAACGATGCTTTTGCGAAGATTTTTCCGCGCTTTTTCGCGCGTCATGCTCCGCACTAGCAGGCGAATCGTGCGTCGCGCGCATGGTTAACGATCGATTGAAGATTGTTGGATGCTCAATTTTCTGTTAGGGTAAAGGAACAGTAAATGCGGTGCCCCAAAAATGCAGAGTATTGCGTTGTCTCATGCTTCGGTTCCCGGCAGGGCGATGTCTTGGCCACTGCCTCTTGTCACGAAAGAGCCGGCCGCTCCACTTAACGATGCGAAGCCGCTGGACCTGATGAAGGGCGCCGAAGCGCGGCGCCTGTTCAAGCTGGAACAGCTCGAGGTCAACTGGGACGCGCAGGCGGGCGCGCTCTGGACCTTCATGCGGCCGCGCGGCCGGCCGAGCTACAATCCCGACTTCCTGGAGGACTTCCACGCCTGGCAGCGCGGCATCGCGGCGATGTTCGCCGACCGGCCGGAGGATATCCACTATCTGCTGCTCGGTTCGCGGACGCCCGGCGTATTTAGTCTCGGCGGCGATCTGCATCACTTCCTGTCCAAGATCCACGCGCGCGACCGCCAGGCACTGGTCGCCTACGGCGAGTCCTGCGTGCGCATTCTGGACCGAAACATTGCGACGCTCGGCCTGCCGATGATCACGATCGGGCTGGCGCAAGGCGATGCGCTCGGCGGCGGACTCGAGTCGCTATTGTCGTTCAACGTCATCATCGCCGAGCGCGGCGCCAAGTTCGGTTTCCCGGAGACCATGTTCGGGCTGTTCCCCGGCATGGGCGCCTACAGTCTGGTGGCGCGCCGGGTCGGTTCGGCCTTCGCCGAGGAGATGATGCTTACCGGCCGCATCTACAGCGCGGACGAAATGAAAGAGGTCGGTCTGGTCCACATGGTGGTCGAGCCGGGGCAGGGGGTCGAGGGCGCGCGCGACTACATGCAGCGCAACAAGCGGCGGCACGTCGGCGCCCGCGCGGTGTTCAAGGCCGGTCACGTCGTCAATCCGGTCAACCTCGAGGAACTCGATCGCATCGTGCAGATTTGGGCCGACGCCTGCCTGCAGTTGCGCGACCGCGACCTCAAGGTGATGCAGCGGCTGGTGAGCGCGCAGGACAAGCTGCAGTACACGATGCAGGCCGCCGAATAACTTAACGAACCTCCAAACCTGTCATGCCCGGACTTTGTGCCGGGCATCGACATTTTCAGGCCCCCGATCACGCTTCGAGATTGGTGCCCTTGGTTTCCGGGGTGGCGATGATCGCGTAGATCGCCAGCAGCCCGTAAAGCATCACCAGGCCGCCGATATAAAGATACGCCTCGTGAATGCCATAGGACTTCAGGATTAGGCCGGCGACGATCGGGATCAGGCCGCCGCCATAGACCTGCGCGATTTGATAAGCCGCGCTGGCGCCTGAAGCGCGGTAGCGGGTCGGAAAATTCTCCGTATAGAACGTCGGGATCGCGCCGTAGCCGAATCCGAAGACAAAGCCGAAGCCGATCACTTCGGCGACGGTCGCCAGGAGGAAGCTGCCGGTGTTGACCATGTAGAAATACGGGATCGCGAAAACCAGGAACACGATCGCAGCGGTCAGCAGGATCGTCCGGCGATTGATCACGTCGGCGAGCAGCGAGCCGATGATCATGAACACCAGCATGAAACCGGCGGCGATCAGGCCGATGTACTCGGGCGTCGAGCCTTTAAAGCCAACCGCCTTCATGTAGCTGGTGCCGAATACGAAGTAGAGAAAGAATGCGCCGCCGAACATGGCGTTCACCAGCGAGGTGCGCAGAATAGTGCCCGACATCTCCCGCCAGACCTGACTCGCCGGATTAGCGAGAATTTCGCTCTGCGCCTGGTGCCGCTTGAACACGAAGCTGTCCTCGGTGCGCGTGCGGATGATGAGGCCGACGATCGCGACCAGGAAGCCGATGACGAACAAGATGCGCCAGCCCCAGGCCGTGAAATGCTCCGGCGTCATCAGCGATTTGGTGAAGATCACCGAGCCGAAGCCGAGCAGGAGCCCGATCGGGATTGCGAAGCCAACCCAGGCGCCCCAGAAAGCGCGGTGTTTCGAGTGCGCGGCTTGTTCGACCACCCAGGTCGCGGCGGTACCGAACTCGGCGCCGAAGCTGGTGCCCTGCAACAGCCGGAAGACGATCAGCAACGCGGGCGCAGCGACGCCGATGCTGTCGTAGGCCGGCGTCAGCCCTATCGCCAGCGTGCTGACGCCCATCAGCACCAGCGCATAGACCAGCGCGTCCTTGCGCCCTTTGCGGTCGGCGAGATGCCCGAAGATATAGGCGCCGACCGGACGAATGATGATGCCGAGGCCATAGACGCTGATCGCTGCGGCGACGGCGGCGAGGCCCGGCAGCTTGAAGAAAACCTCACCCCAGACGGTGGCCGCGATCACGCCGGTGATCAGGAAATCGTATTGCTCGATCACCGAGCCGACGATGCTTGCCAGCGCAACCTTGTAGATTTGGGATTGGCTCGGACTTTCGGATGCCGGGGCGGATTTCTGCAACATCGGGTGTGCTTTCGCTGGAACAACACCGGAGAATTGGTCCGGGTTTCGTACGATAGCATGCGAAAGCGCGAAAAGAAGGGTTGTTCTTGCAATGCACAACGCCCGAAATCGAATGCGACGTCACTCCGCCGCCTGCACGCCCGGCAGCACGTAGTCCTTGAAGCGCTGGCGTAGCGTGATCTTCTGGATTTTCCCCGTTGCCGTGTGCGGGATTTCATCCACGAACACTACGTCATCCGGCATCCACCATTTGGCGGTCTTGCCCTGCATGAATCCAAGAATGTCCTCTTTGGTCGCGCTCTCGCCCTTCTTGAGCACGATCACAAGGAGCGGCCGCTCATCCCATTTCGGATGCGCGACGCCGATCACCGCGGCTTCCGCCACCTTGGGGTGACCGACTGCCAGATTCTCCAGGTCGATGGTGGAAATCCATTCGCCGCCGGACTTGATCACGTCCTTGGCGCGGTCGGTGATCTGCATGTAGCCGTATTGGTCGATGGTCGCGACGTCGCCGGTGTCGAACCAGCCGTCTTTCTCGAACACCGGATCGTTGTCGACCTTGTAATAGGCGCGCGCCACCGCCGGCCCGCGCACCTTCAGGCGCCCGAAAGTCTTGCCATCCCACGGCAGCGTCTTGCCGGCATCGTCGGTGATTTTCATCTCGACGCCGAACGGCGGGTGGCCCTGCTTCATCTTCACGTCGAGCTGCGCCTCGCCGGTAAGCTGCGCATATTCCGGCTTCATGGTGCAGAGCGTGCCGAGCGGGCTCATCTCGGTCATGCCCCAGGCATGCACCACCTCGACGCCGTAGGTGTCCTGGAAGGTCTTGGTGATGGCGCGCGGGCAGGCCGAGCCGCCGATCACCACGCGCTTGAGGTGCGGCAGCTTGCCGCCGGTCTTCTCGAGGTCCTGCAGCAGCATCAGCCACACCGTCGGTACCGCGGCGGTGAAACTCACTTTGTAGGTGTTGAGCAACTCGTAAATCGAGGCACCGTCCATCTTGGCGCCCGGCATCACCAGCGTGGCGCCGACCATCGGCGTGGAGAAGGCGAGCGACCAGCAGTTGGCGTGGAACATCGGCACCACCGGCATCACCACGTCGCGCGAGGCGATGCCCTTGGAATCCGGCAGCGCCGCCATGAAGGCATGCAGCACGTTGGAGCGGTGCGAATAGAGCACGCCCTTCGGGTGCCCGGTGGTGCCGGAGGTGTAGCACATGCCGGAAGCGGTGTTCTCGTCGAACTTTTTCCAGGCGAAGTCGCCATCGACTTCTGCGATCCAATCCTCGTAGGCGAGCGAGTTCTTCAGAGTCGCCGCCGGCATATGGGCGGCATCGGTGAGCACGATGTAGCGCTCGATGGTGGGGAGCTTGTCGGCGATCTTTTCCAGCAGCGGCACGAAGGTGAGATCGACGAACATCATGCGGTCTTCGGCATGATTGACGATCCATACGATCTGCTCGGGGAACAGCCGTGGATTGACGGTGTGGTAGATGGCGCCGATACCAACAATGCCGTACCAGGCTTCGAGGTGCCGTGCGGTGTTCCAGGCCAGCGTCGCCACCCGGTCGCCGAGCTTGATGCCGTCTTTCGCCAGCCGCTGCGCCACTTTCAGGGCCCGCGCGCGGATCGCTGCGTAGTTGGTCTCGACGATCGGGCCTTCGATCGATCGGGTGATGACCTTGCGCTCGCCGTGAAACTGGGCGGCATGGTCGATGATGCGATGAAGCAGCAACGGCCAATCCTGCATGAGCCCGAGCATGGCATTCCCCTCCTGGACGTCTTGTTTTTTGGGCCGGCGCCCCTTGCCAGCCGATCTTCTTATTTGGGCATGACCTTATCCGAAAACCGGTGCCCGCTTTTTGCGATCATGCGCCAGGTTAGCGGGCGCACCGGGCGGCGCAATGGTCTCATGTCCGGAAAAGTCTCGCATAAATGCCGCATTCGTGCCCATCATCGCCCCCCGTGCGGGCGATCCGAGCCACTGTCTTTCTCGCTGCTTTCGGCTGCGGCCTGGCCGCCGCCGAGGCCGTGCCGTTGCCTCGGACGCGCCCGCCGCTCTGGTCGCAGCCGCTGACGTTCCGGCAGGCTGCAGGCCCCTATTTCAATTCCGCCGAAGTCACCAGCAAACCGTCCAACTGCCGGCTGCGGCTCGAAAAGGTCGCGGCGATCGAGCCACTGCCGCGCCTGATCGGGCCCGGCGCCTGCGGCGGCGGCGACATGGTGCAGCTCGATGCGGTGCTGCTCGCCGACCGCACGCGGGTCGAGGTCAAGCCGGCGCCGGTGCTGCGCTGTGAGATGGCGGAAACGTTCGCCGCCTGGGTGCGTGACGAAGCGGCACCGCGCTTGAGCACGGCCGGCGCCGTCCTGCGCAGCATCGACAATTACGATTCCTTCGAATGCCGCGGCCGTAACCGTGTGGCTGGCGCCAAGGTCAGCGAACACGGCAAGGGCAATGCCGTCGACGTGCGCTCGTTCGCGCTTGCCGACGGCCGCGTCATCGGCCTGACCGACATGACGGTGCCCAAGGATTTACGCTTAGGCTTGCGCGCCAGCGCCTGCCGAAGCTTCACCACCGTGCTCGGGCCTGGCTCGGACGGCTATCACGAAGGCCACATCCATCTCGACATCGCCGAGCGCCGGAGCGGCTACCGCATCTGCGAGTGGGACGTGCGCGAGCCGCCACCGGTCGAAATCGCCAGCGTCCGTGTTCCGCTGCCAACGCCGCGGCCGGCGGCCGCCGACGCCTATTAAGCATGCCGGCAAACTCCGGCCGCGGCTCCATTTCGGCACCATAGTTCCGGGGTTAGCTCTCCGGCATGTCCATTGACGCTTCCAGCCCGCTCGTCCAACCGGCGCGGCCGTCCGGCCTGACCCGCCGCCGCCTGCTCACGAGCGGGCTCGGGCTAGCCGGGGTTGCCGGCCTGGTAATGCCGAGCATGGCGGCCTACGCGGCGGTGGAAGCCGCCAAGGATCTCGTCGTCACGAATTACCGGCCGGTGCCGCTCGGTTGGCCCGACGCGCACCGGCTCACGATCACCGTCGTCGCCGACCTGCATGCCGGCGGCCCCAATATGGGTCTGGCGCGCGTGCGCCAGGTGGTCGACGCCGCCCAAGCGCTCGACTCCGACCTGATCGTGATCATGGGCGACTATTTCGCCACCCATCGTTTCATCACTGAACACGTGCCGCATGCGGCCTGGGCGGCCGAACTCGGGCGGCTCAAGGCGCGGCTCGGCGTCTATTCCATCCTCGGCAATCACGACTGGTGGTACGACGTCGCTGGCGTGCGCAATGCCTTGGCCGGGGTGCACATCCCGATTTTGGAAAACGACGCGGTGCTGCTGGACGATCGTGGCCGCCGGTTCTGGCTGGCCGGCCTCGGCGATCAGCTCGCGCACCGGCTCGGGCCAAGCCGGTTCGAGGGCGTCGACGATCTGCCGGGTACGCTCGCGCGCATCACCACCGACGATCCCGTCATCCTGCTGGCGCACGAGCCGGATATCTTCACCCAGGTGCCGCCACGCGTCGCGCTGACGCTCGCCGGTCACACCCATGGCGGGCAGATCGTGCTGCCGTTCCTGCCGCCGCTCTGGACGCCGTCGGAGTATGGCGCGCGCTTCGCCTATGGCCACATCGTGGAGCAGGGCCGTCACATGATCGTGTCCGGCGGGCTCGGCTGCAGCAAGGTTCCGCTGCGCCTCGGCGTGCCGCCGGAAATCTTGCGGGTCACGCTCGGAGCTTGACACCTAAAAAACAAAAACGGTGCCCGAAGGCGCCGTTTTCTCAGCCCCCGTATAAGTTTTTAGCGGAACACGCCGCCGGTAGACGCCAGCCGCGGATTGAACGGCGAGTCGCCCTGGTGCGGCGCCAGCACCACCACGACNNTTGTAGAGGTCGATGACGTCCTCGTTGGTCATGCGGATGCAGCCCGAGGAAATCGCCTGGCCGATATATTCCGGCTGGTTGGTGCCGTGTATGCGGTAGAGCGTGTCCTTGTTGCCCTCGAATAGGTACATGGCGCGCGCGCCCATCGGGTTCTGCGGGCCGGGGCTGACAAAGGCCGGCACGTCCATGCGGACGCGTTCGCCCGGCGTCGGCGTCCAGGACGGCCATTCGGTCATGCGCTCGACCTTGGCCACGCCCGACCAAGCCATGGCTTCCTCGCCGACGGTAACGCCGTAGCGAATCGCCTTGCTGTCGGGCAGCACGTAATAGAGGTAGCGCGCGTCGGAATCGATCAGGATCGTACCGGGCGCTTCCTTGCGGTGATATTCGACGATATGCCGCCGATAGGGCTCGGGGAGGGCCACATTCTCGTAGGGCGCCGCCGCGAGCAACTTCTTGTCCCGAACCGTCAGGTTCGCTTCCGACGCCGGCTCAATCGTGGACTGCATACAACCACCGAGCAGGACCGCAACGCCGAACAGCGCTACCCACAACCCCCTTACCGACATTTCACCCTCACTTCGGCACCCCAAAAAGGGCGACTGCGCTAAAGCTATTCAACGGCAATAAACCGAAAAATCCGAGTCTTTGCCATGCTTTCCGAGCTATCCACATCAGCTTCCCGCAAGCTGTTGCATGAATGCCGCACTTGCCGCGGGCCGCTCGCGACGGCTGCCTTTGCGCGCATGGCTAAGCGAAAAATAACTTTTCTGCCAATGTGTTAAGGGAAGCTTTACCGTAACGGCCCGAATATGATCGAAATCAAAGCGAATGCTTCGACGCGTTGGCAACTGCCACGATAGGACACGAATTGCCGCTCAATTTTGCCCCAGTGGGGTGGGCAAAGTGAAACCTCTGACGAACCCCAAGGACGGACTGGAGTTAAGACAATGAATGCGACAAGGGCGACGGAGCAGATCCAAGACTCCCAGCGCCAATATAAAGGCCTGGACCATCGTTACGGCAAGATCGGGATTTCGGCGGTTGCCGCCGCGGTTCGCCATCAGGGCGAGCAGCGCGCCGACAATGAGTCCCGCTACATTCCCTACGAGAGTGACTGAACTGCCGGACTGCGCCGGCCGCCCTTTGGGACGGCCAGGCACCTTCCTTTGCATCACCGCAATCCGTGACGCGCACGGCCGCCTTGGCCGCGCCATGTATTGTCTTGCGCGCGGCCGCTGGATCGGGTCATGAGAGACGACCTGATCGACGCATGATCCCGAAAAACATGTCCTCGATCCCGATCGGGATGGACACCGGTTTTCGGCAAAGGTCACGCGCAAGATCGTGACTCGATGCTCACGGTTTACATTCCGTGTGGCACTTCGCTCGAGCGAATTGCGGTTGCGCCCGGCGAATCGCCGCCGCCGGAGGCGGTGTGGATCGATCTGATCACGCCGACCGTGCAGGAAGACAAGCTGGTCGAGGCGCTGCTCGGTATCGCGGTGCCGACGCGCGAAGAAATGCAGGAGATCGAGGTCTCCAGCCGCCTCTATATCGAGAACGGCGGCCGCTACATGACCGCGACGCTGATGTGCCAGGCGGATACCGCGACGCCGAAGACCACGGCGGTCACCTTCATTCTCTCCTCCCATCGACTGGTCACCGTGCGCTACGACGAACCGCGCCCGTTCGCCATCGTCGAGCACAAATTGGCGCGGCTGCTCGCCCAAAGGTGTCGGGCGAAACGGTGCTGATGGACCTGCTCGACGCGGTGATCGACCGCTCGGCCGACATCCAGGAGCGCGTCGGCGCCGAGGTCGACCAGATCTCGCAGTCGATCTTCGAGCCCGACGACGAGGCGGTGACGCCGTCCTACAATGACGTGCTCAAGGCGCTCGGCCGCAAGGGCGATCTCACCTCCAAGGTGCGCGAGAGCCAGGTCTCGATCGGCCGCCTACTATCGTTTCTCGCGCACGAAGCCGAAGTGATGAAATGGAGCAAGGACATGCCTACGCAGTTGCAATCCATGCAGCGCGATGTCGTCTTGCTCACCGATCACGCCAGCTTTCTCAGCAACAAGATTACCTTCCTGCTGGACGCCATGCTCGGCGTCGTCAATATCCAGCAGAATGCCATCATCAAGATTTTCTCGATCGCGGCGGTGGTGTTCATGCCGCCGACCCTGGTCGCCTCGATCTACGGCATGAATTTCCACAGCGGCATGATCGAGCTCGAATGGCGGTTCGGCTATCCGTTTGCGCTGATCTTGATCATGGTGGCGGCGGTGGTGCCGCTGGTGTTCTTCAAGTGGAAGAAGTGGCTATAAGACACGGGCGACTGCGCCGCTGCCGTTACGGCAAAAATGGCAATTTGAAAATCAAATCGGTAAAGCGAGGGCGACTAAACGTGCTGGCCGCCGTTGATGTGGATCTCGGCGCCGTTCACGTAAGAACTCGTCTCCGTGCATAGCACATAGATGATCTTGGCCACCTCGTCGGTCGTGCCCAGGCGCTGCATCGGAATCTGCTCGACGATCTTCTCGGTGCCAGGCGACAGGATCGCGGTGTCGATCTCGCCCGGCGCGATGGCGTTGACGCGGATGCCGAGGCGGCCGAAGTCCGACGCCATCTCGCGCGTGAGTGAGGCGAGCGCCGCCTTCGAGGTGGCGTAGGCAGCTCCCGCGAACGGGTGCACGCGCGAGCCGGCAATAGACGTGACGTTCACTACCGAGCCCTTGACCGCTTTGAGTTCGTCGACCAGCCCGCGCGCCAGCATGATCGGCGCGAAGAAATTCACCTGGAATACATGGCGCCAGACTTCGGCCGAGGTATCAAGCGAGCCGAGCCGCTTGCCGCCGTCGCCCTTGGGCGAGATCGCGGCATTGTTGACCAGCGCGTGCAGTTCGTGGCTGTCGAGACGCCGCCGGATCTCCTCGATCGCGGAAAGTGTGTTGGCTTCGTCGGCGAGATCGACCTGGATGTGATCTTCGGGGCCGGCGTCCCACGGGCAATTTTCCGGGAACGGGTGGCGCGAGCAGGTGATCACGCGCCAGCCGGCGGCCGAGAACCGCTTGACGGTGGCGTGACCGATGCCGCGGCTGGCCCCGGTGAGCAGCAGTGTCCGGCGCGGCTGGTTCGATTGCGAGTTCGGCATTGCGTCCTTAAGCGGTTGGCTAACTTTAGACATTGCGCATGTAATGCTACCTCACGGATAGAGTCGCGTCTTGCTCCACGGCGCGCCCGGATTTTCGCGCACGAATTCGATGCGGTCGTGCAGCCGGAACGGCCGGTCGTGCCAGAATTCGATGCGCAGCGGTACGATGCGGTAGCCCGACCAGTTCGGCGGNNGCGAGCCGGCTTTCGAGCGGCGCCGATTGCTTGCTGGCCCAGGCGCCGATCTGCGCCTGCTTCGGCCGGGTGGCGAAATAGTCGTCGGCCTCCGCCTCGGTGACGCGCTCGACCATGCCGCGCACGCGCACCTGCCGGTTCAGCGATTTCCAGTGGAATACCAGCGCGGCTTGCGGGTGGCTGTCCAATTCCTGCCCTTTTTGGCTGTCTACGTTGGTATAGAACACGAATCCACGCTCAGCGACGCCTTTGAGCAGCACCATGCGGGCATTCGGCAGCCCGCCGGCGTCGACGGTGGCCAGCGTCATGGCGGTCGGATCGCGCGGTTCTGCGGCGGTCGCCTCGCCGAGCCAAGCGGCAAACAGCCGCAACGGCTCATCAGCCGTGGTGAAATCACCACCCGTTAACCAACTTGGGTGTTCTATTGGGGCTGTATCAGACATAGTTTCTGGAGCGCCTGCTTGGCTGTCGCCGAACCTCATTATTCCCGCTGCCGCCCTTATAATGGATGCGTGCGCGCGCGCCTATGGCGCGCCCTGCCGCTGGCGGCGGGGCTGACGCTGGCGCTTGCCGGCGGCGGTTGCAGCCTCAATTCGTCCCGATTCGACTCGTTGTTCGAAGCCGCCGACAAATCCGACAATACCGGCTCGATCACGCCGCCGGCCGGCGCCGCGGCGGTCCGCGAAATGCCGCCCGACGGCGATCTCGCCTATGCCAAGGCCGCAGCCTCCGACGTGCTCGCCAGCGGCGGCAAGGATGCCAGCGCGCCGTGGGAAAACCCGCGCACCGGCGCGCGCGGCACCGTCACCCCGATCGCGACCGCCTATACCCAGGACGGCCAGACCTGCCGCGATTTCCTGGCCAGTTACGTCCAGGGCAGCGCGCAGTCATGGATGCAGGGCGAAGCCTGCAAACAGGACAAGGGCATCTGGGAAATCCGCGCGCTCAAGCCCTGGAAGCGTTCGTAACGCTCAAGCTGCCGATCCGGCCGCGTTGCATCCGGGCCGTTTGAACCCCACATTGAGGGCCGAGTCGCCGGCATTCGACCGGCGGGCAGGGGCTTTTCACGGGAGTTTTGACGGATGCGCGACCCCTACGAGATTCTGGGGGTATCGAAGGGTGCGAGCGAGGCTGAGATCAAGAGCGCCTACCGGCGGCTTGCCAAGAAGCTGCATCCCGACGCCAACAAGCACGATCCCAAGGCGGCCTCGCGCTTCGCCGAGATCAACGCCGCCTATGAGATCGCCGGCGACGAAAAGAAGCGCAAGGCCTTCGACGCCGGCGAGATCGACGCCGAGGGCAAGCCGCGCTTTCAGGGCTTCGAAGGTTTCCGCGGCCAGCCCGGCGGCGGCGCTGGGCCGGGCGCCAGCCATTTCGAAACTTTCCACTTCGGCAATGACGGCTTCCAGCGCGCGGGCGGCGGCGGCCAGGGCGGCTTCGAGGACATCCTGCGCGGCATGTTCGGCGGCGCAACGCGCGGCGGTGCGCGCGGCTTCGGCTCGCAGTTCGAGCCGCAAGATTTCGCGACTCCCGGCACCGGCCAGGATCTGCATGCCGAGATGACCATTACCCTGCCGGAAGCGGCCAAGGGCACCAAGACCCGCGTGCATCTGCCGACCGGCAAGGACGTCGAGGCCAAGATTCCGGCGGGGCTCACCGACGGTCAGTCGATCCGGCTCAAGGGCCAAGGCTGGCCGATCGCGAACGGCAAAGCCGGCGACGCACTGATTACGGTCCACGTCGCGCCGCATCCGCTGTTCAAGCCGGACGGCGCCTACCTGCGGCTCGATCTGCCGATCACGCTGTATGAGGCGGCGCTCGGCGGCAAGGTGCGCGTGCCCACGCTCGATGGCGCGGTGGAATTGGCGATCCCCGCCGGCACCAATTCGGGCCGCACGTTTCGTCTCAAAGGCAAAGGCCTGAAATCGAAGAGCGGCGCCGGCGACTTGCTGGCGACCGTGCGCATCATGCTGCCCGAACGCAGCGATGATGAGTTCGCGGAATTGATGAAGAAGTGGCGCGAGGGCAAGCCCTACGATCCGCGCAGCGATTTGGAGTAACGCCCATCCTCCGTTCGTGCCCGCTTACGCGGCGACGAACGGGTTTGCGATCGGCGCCTTACGACCTCTTCGCGCCGCTCCGGTCGACCTGCTCGTAGACCGTCTTGGCGACCTTTTCGAGCTGGTCGCGGTCGGCAGGCCCGCTCACCGCATAGGCGACCTTGTCGTCCACCCAGTAGAACGCGGCGACGCGCTGGCCCTCCTTGAACCGCAGCGCGGTTTCCGGCGACACCGCCTTGGCGCAATAAATGGTGAAGCGCTCGCCCGACGGACCTTCATACATGTAGAAGGCCGCCGCTCCGGTCGGTCCCGGCAACAGCCGGCCGCCGACCAGCTTGAGGCCGATTGATTGCAGGTCGGGAATGCGCAGCTCGGCGCCGAGCCGCTTCGACAGCCACTGCGTCATGTGCGGCCGCTCGCTGCCCGGCACTTCGACCGGATGGCGCACCTCGACCACGTAAAGCTTGTAGGCGTCGAGCGCGTCGGCGGTGAAGGCATCGAAGCCGTTCGGTGCCGCGGCGGTCGCGCCGCGCGCCACCCATCCGGTGCCGCCGCCGACGAGAAAAGCGACGACGGCTGCAGCGGCGGCCAGCGCCGCCCAGGACCGGCCGCCGCTGGCGCGGCCTTGCCGCATCAAACGATCGAGCGTGAACCGATCCGGCACCGGTTCTTGGGCGACCGCGCCGTAGCGGGCGCGAATGCTCTCGGCCTGCGCCCGCCAAGCCGCGACCAGCGCGGCTTGTTCGGGATGCGCGGACAGCCACGCGGCGACGGCCTCTTGCCTATCGGCCGGCAATTCGCCGTCGACAAAAGCGTGCAACTCTTCCTCGGTCACGGGTGAATCGCGATCGATCATGGTCTCAACCTCTCTCTCATTTCACGCGGCGCAGCGCCGGGCGCTCGCCGTCGAGAAAACTTTTAATTTGGACACGCGCGCGCGCCAGTCGCGACATCACGGTGCCGATCGGTACACCTTGCACCTCCGCGACTTCGCGGTAGGAAAGTCCTTCCAGAACCACCAGCAGCAAGGCGTTGCGCTGGTCCTCCACCAAAGTCGCCAGGGCGCGTTCGATGTCGCGCGAGCCTGCTTCCGGGCCCGCCAGATCGGGCGCGTCGTTATCCTCCAGCGGCGAATGCAGCGCCCGCCGCGACAGTGAGCGCAACCGGTTGCGGTTGAGGTTGGTCAGGATCGTATAAAGCCAGCTTCGGATCTCGCCGCCGTGGAACAGATGCTCCGACCGCAGCGCGCGCACCAGCGTGTCCTGCACCAGGTCGTCGGCGATGTCTGAATCGCGCGTCAGCGCCCGGGCATAACGGCGCAGCGCCGGGATCGTCGTCTCGACCTGTTTTCCGAACGTGGCCAATCACGCTCCTTTCGCTAACCTGCCTGCCTTCCGGCAGCGCCATCACCAGGAAAAACCCCGCAATCGCGGTCATATTCCCAAATTCGAATTGAATTACCACGGACAAAGGCCGGGGCCGGGGTCATTGCTTGATGGCCCCCTGACCCTATGCCATACGAAAGTGGCCGGCGCCCGCTGGCGTGACGGGAAAGTTAATGGCGGAAACCTCCAACCTGATGCGCGGCAAACGCGGGCTGATCATGGGCGTTGCCAACAACCGCTCGATCGCCTGGGGCATCGCGCGCGCCTGCCGCGACCATGGCGCCGATCTCGCCTTCACTTACCAGGGCGAGGCGCTCAAGAAGCGCGTCGAGCCGCTGGCCGAGGAGGTGGACGGCCTGGTTGTCGGCCACTGCGACGTTACCGACGTGGCGTCTCTCGACGCGGTCTTTGCCAACGTCAAATCGGCCTGGGGTTCGCTCGACTTTGTCGTGCACGCCATCGCGTTTTCCGACAAGNNATATCCTGCTATTCGTTCACGGCCATCACGCAGCGCGCCGAAAAGCTGATGACCAACGGCGGCTCGCTGCTGACGCTGACTTATTACGGCGCCGAGAAATGGATGCCGCATTACAATGTGATGGGGCTGGCCAAGGCCGCGCTCGAAGCTTCGGTGCGTTATCTGGCCGCCGATCTCGGCGTCAAGAATATCCGCGTCAACGCGATTTCCGCCGGCCCGATCAAGACACTTGCCGCCTCCGGCATCGGCGATTTCCGCTACATTCTGAAGTGGAATGAATACAACACCCCGCTGCGCCGCAACGTCAGCCTGGACGACGTCGGCAAGGCCGCCGTATTTTTCCTGTCCGACCTGTCGAGCGGCGTGACCGGCGAAATCGCGCATGTCGACGCCGGCTATCACATCGTCGGCATCAAGCATCCCGATGCGCCCGATCTCGCGGTGGGTAAACTCGAAGACTAACGTATGGCTGCATCGGCAAAGCTGCGGCCGACACTCTATTACATCCGTCATGGCGAGACCGACTGGAATGTCGCCGGCCGTCTGCAAGGCCGCCACGACGTGCCGCTCAATGCGCGCGGCCGCGCGCAGGCCTCCCATTGCGGTGAAATCCTGCGCGACCTGTTCGTACGAGAATCCCGCGATCCGGAAGGCCTCGACTATGTCTCAAGCCCGTTGGCGCGCGCCTGCCAGACCATGGAATTGGCGCGCACGGCGCTCGGTCTTGGCGCGCAAGTTTATCGCCGCGACGAGCGGCTTGCGGAAATCGCCTTCGGTGAATGGGAGGGCTACACCATCGCGCAATTGCATACGCGCGATCCGCAGCGCATCGCGCAGCGCGAGCACGACAAATGGCATTTCCTGCCGCCGGGCGGCGAAAGCTACCAGATGGTGTCGGCGCGCATGCGCGACTGGTACGAGAGCCTGGCGGCCGACACGGTCGTCACCGCGCATGGCGGCACCGCGCGTGGGCTGATCGCCCATCTCGGCATCGCCAAGCCGGCCGCGGCGCCCTTGCTCGATATCGCGCAAGGAGTGGTCTATGTATTCAAGAGCGAAAGGCTGACACGCTATACGTGACGCCCTGCGCGGCCGCGCGCCGCGATGAGCTAGGAAGAAAGAAACGATGAAACGGCCCGTGGTCGGCGTAATCGGGAGTGCGCACCTTGCCGAAAATCGATTCCCCGCCCAGCGCGTCGGCGAGCGAAACCTGATGGCGGTGGCCGACGTTGCCGGCGCGCTGCCGCTGATTTTTGCCGGCGATCCCGCCATCACGGATATCAACGCCTTATTGGAAACGGTCGATGGCGTGCTCCTGACCGGCGCCCGCGCCAATGTCCATCCGACGCACTTCGGTGTCGAAGAACATCCAAGCTACGAGCCCTACGACCGGCGCCGTGACGCGCTGGCGCTGCAATTGGTCAAGGTGTGCGTCAAGCGCGGCGTGCCGCTGTTCGGCGTCTGTCGTGGCTTCCAGGAAATGAACGTAGCCTTCGGCGGCTCGCTGCATCCAGAGATCAGGGAGTTGCCCGGCCGCTTGAATCACCGCATGCCACGATTGCCGACCGGTGAAATTCATCCTGACCAAGATGTCGTCTACGGCGAGCGTCATGACGTGCGCCTGGTGCCGGACGGCGTTTTCGCAAATCTGCTGGGTCAGGAGACGATTCGTGTGAACTCGCTGCACGGCCAGGGCATTCTCGAGCCGGGCAAGCGCATCGTGGTCGAGGGGGTGGCGGAAGACGGCACCATCGAGGCGATCCGCGTTGCCGATGCGCCGAGCTTTGCCTTGGGCGTGCAATGGCATGCCGAGTACGACCCGCAACGAAACTCCGTCAATCGCATGCTGTTTCAGGCCTTTGGCGCGGCGGTGTCGGAACGTAAACGCCGCGGTTAAGGGCCGGGCGGCGGGTTAGACCGGCTGATTTGACCGCAGGCGGGGCGCGCGTTACCAACCCCGGCCATCAGCGGATCGCCCATGTCGTTCAATACCTTCGGCCATATGTTCCGGTTCACCAGCTTCGGCGAAAGCCACGGGGCGGCGATCGGCTGCGTGGTCGACGGCTGCCCGCCGCGCATTCCGCTTACCGAAGCCGACATCCAGGGTTATCTCGACAAGCGGCGGCCCGGTCAGTCGCGCTTCACGACGCAGCGGCAGGAGCCGGACACGGTGAAGATCATGTCCGGGGTGTTCACCGGCGAAGACGGCCGGCAGGTGACCACCGGCACGCCGATCATGCTGATGATCGAGAATGTCGACCAGCGCTCCAAGGACTACTCCGACATCAAGGACAAGTACCGGCCCGGCCACGCCGGCTATACCTACGACGTCAAATACGGCATCACCGATTATCGCGGCGGCGGACGCGCCTCGGCGCGCGAGACCGCGGCGCGCGTCGCCGCCGGCGCCGTGGCGCGCAAGATCGTGCCGGGCCTGACCGTGCGCGGCGCGCTCATCCAGATGGGGCCGCACAAGATCGACCGCGCCCGCTGGGACTGGAACGAGGTTTCCAACAATCCATTCTTCTGCCCGGACGCCAAGCAGGCGAAGGTCTTCGAATCCTATCTCGACGGCGTGCGTAAATCCGGCTCCTCGGTCGGCGCCGTGATCGAGATCGTGGCGGAAGGCGTGCCGGCCGGTCTCGGCGCGCCGGTCTATGCCAAGCTCGATGGCGATCTCGCCGGCGCCCTGATGGGCATCAACGCGGTCAAGGGCGTCGAAATCGGCGACGGTTTTGCCACCGCGGCGATGAGCGGCGAAGACAATGCCGACGAGATGCGCAAGAATCCGAACTTAGGTAACGACGGCAAGCCGGTGTTCCTGTCCAACCATGCCGGCGGCATTCTCGGTGGTATTTCCTCAGGGCAGGCGGTCGTCGCGCGCTTCGCGGTCAAGCCGACCTCGTCGATCTTGACGCCGCGCAAGACTGTCGACCGCTACGGCCGCGACACCGAGATCGTGACCAAAGGCCGTCACGATCCATGCGTCGGCATCCGCGCGGTGCCGATCGGCGAGGCGATGGTGGCTTGTGTGCTCGCCGATCACTATCTGATGCATCGCGGCCAGATGGGCGAGGGCACGGCGTGGCCGTTCAAGCCCGGCGCCTGATGCCGTCACCGAGGTAGAACGCGTGTCCGATAGCCACAGCAGGATCGACGCCGCCATCAAGGCTTTCGCCAAAGGCGAGGTCGTGGTGGTCACCGACGACGACGACCGCGAGAACGAGGGCGACCTGTTCGTTGCCGCCTCGCTCTGCACGCCGGAAAAGATGGCGTTCATTATCCGAAATACGTCCGGCATCGTTTGCGCGCCACTCGGCGCCGAGCATGCGCGCCGCTTGCATCTCGATCCGATGGTGGCGGAAAACGACGCCCCGCTCGGTACCGCCTTCACCGTCACGGTCGACGTGCGCCACGGCCTCACCACCGGCATTTCGGCTGAGGAGCGCTGCAACACCGTGCGCGCGCTCGCCAACGACAACAGCGGCGCCTCCGATTTCGTGCGCCCGGGCCACGTATTCCCGCTGGTGGCGCGTGAAGGCGGCGTGCTGATGCGCTCGGGACATACCGAAGCCTGCGTCGATTTTTGCCGGCTCGCCGGTCTGGCGCCGGTGGGCGTTCTGTCCGAGCTGATGAAAGACGACGGTACCGTGATGCGCGGGCCGGACGTCGCCGCCTTCGCGCAAAAGCACAAATTGGTGCAGGTCTCGATCGCCGAGCTGATCGCCTACCGGCAGAACCGCGACAAGCTGGTGGAGCGGGTCGCCGAATTCCAGGTCGCTTCCGAGATCGGCCCGCTCACCGGCTATGCCTACGTGACGCCGTTCGACCGCGTGCATCACATGGCCTTCGTCTACGGCGACCTCGGCGACGGCAAGAACGTGCCGGCGCGCCTGCACCGCGCCGACGTGATCGGCGACGTATTCGGCGGCGCCAAGACGATCCACGCCGCGCTGGCGCGTTTCAAAGCCGCCGGCTGCGGCGTCATCGTTTATCTGCGCGACGGCACCGCCGGCGTGCCGGTGGCGGAAATCCCGCATGAGGGCGGCACCGACGCCGCGCGCTCGCGGCAGTGGCGCGAGATCGGCCTGGGCGCGCAGATCCTCAAGGACATCGGCATTTCCTCGATCCGGCTGTTGTCCTCCAGCAAGCGTACCTATGTCGGCCTCGGCGGTTTCGGCATCGAGATCGTGGAGACCGAAGGCCTGGAAGGCTAACCCCCCGGTCTTTTTTTGCCCCAGGCCTGTGCCAGCCTTTCGCCATGGGGCGACACGCTTTTTACAGTGCCATCGCCAGCATCGTGACGGCCGCCGGCTTAGCGCTGGTGGCCTCGGCCGCTCCGAATTTACGCATCGCCGATAAAAGCCCCAGCGCCGTTCCGGTCGACGTCGAACTGGCGATCGCGGTCGACGTTTCCTTCTCGATGGACCCGGAGGAGCAGGCGCTGCAGCGTGAGGGCTACATCCAGGCGCTGACTTCGCGCGAATTCATGCGCGCGTTGCGCAAGGGCGCCAACGGCAAGATTGCCATCACATACTTCGAGTGGGCCGGCGAGTTCGACCAGAAGATCGTCATGCCGTGGCGGATGATCGAAGGCCCGGAGTCGGCGGACAGCGTAGCCGCCGAGATCGCCGCCGCGCCTTACCGGCCCGCCTCGCGCACGTCGATTTCCGGCGGGCTCGCTTTCGCCAAGCCGCTGTTCGACCGTAGCGGCTATCGCGGCCTGCGCCGGGTGATCGACGTGTCGGGCGACGGCGCGAATAATTCCGGGCCGCTGGTCGTGCCGACGCGCGACGACGTGCTCGCGGCCGGCATCACCATCAACGGCTTGCCGATCATGCTCAAGCGGCCGCTGCGCGGCACCATGGATATCGAAAACCTCGACGTATATTACGAAGACTGCGTGATCGGCGGGCCGGGCGCCTTCGTGGTGCCGATCCATGAGCGCAAGCAGTTCATTGAGGCGACCCGCACCAAGCTGGTGCTGGAAATCTCCGGCCGCGAGCCTTCGCCGCGCATCGTGCCGGCCTCCGCCGACAAGCCGCGCATCTCCTGCACCATCGGCGAGAAGATGTGGCAGGACCGCTGGGGCGGCAGAGGATTCGATTTTCAGTAGCCGCTACTTCTCGAATTTCCCCACCATCTCCACGTGGAACGAATAGCGGAACTGATCGACCGGCGTGACGCTCACGAGCTTGTAGCCGCCGTCGACCAGAATGCGCGCGTCGCGTGCGAAGGTGGCCGCATCGCACGACACGGCGACCACGACCGGCACTCCACTTTTGGCGAGTTCGCGCGCCTGCGTCTCGGCGCCCTGGCGCGGCGGATCGAAAACCACCGCGTCGATGCCTTTGAGGTCGGCGGCCATGAACGGGCGGCGGAACAGGTCGCGCACTTGGCACGCTACCGGCTTCAAGCCGCTGGTATTGGCCGCCGCGCGCTCGAGCGCCTTGATTGCGCTCGCCTCGCTGTCGGCGGCGCTCACGCGCGCGCGCTCAGCCATTCGCAGCGCAAAAGTGCCGATGCCACAGAAAAGATCGGCGACGCGCTTGGCATCGCCGACATGATCGAGCACCAGCCGCGCCAGCGTTGCTTCGCCCGCGGCGGTCGCCTGCAAAAACGCGGCCGGCGGCAGCGGCACCTGGGCCCGACCGATTTTCATGAGCGGCTGGGCGCCCTGCGCCACCAGTTCGCCGTGGCGCGTGATGCGCGCGAGCCCGAATTTCTCGGCGACGCCGGCGAGCGCCGTGGTGCGCCCGGAATTAAGCGGGCCGGAGCCGCGCACGTCCACGTCCATGCCGGAATCGGTTGCCGTGACTTGGATGTCGAGCGGCTTGTCGGTCGGCTTCAAGATCTCGGCGATGGCCCAGGCCGCGGAAATAGCGCCCTCGAGGCCGGGCGCAAGGATCGGGCAGCGGTCGATGGCGACGATGTGGTGCGCGCGCGGGGCGGTGAAGCCGACCTCGAGCACGTCGCGCGCGCCGCGGCGCGCGTGCAGCACCGCGCGCCGGCGGCCTTGGCCATGGGCGTCGATCAGCGGTTCGAGCGGCGCGATCAGCCCAACCTGCTCGAGCGCGTCGGCGACCAGGCCGCGTTTCCACAAATGATATTCTGCCAGCGACCAGTGCTGCATGGCGCAGCCGCCGCAGTGGGTGAAATGTTTGCAGATCGGCGCCGCGCGTTCGTGGCTCGGTTTGTCGACATGATCGAGATGCCGCCGGTCGGGATGGCCTGGCACCGGCTCAACCGTCACCGTCTCGCCCGGCAGCGCATAGGGCACAAAGACCGGTCCGACATTGGTGTCGGCTATGCCGTCGCCGCGATGGCCAAGGCGGTGGATGGTGAGTTGCTCAGTCACGCACCGCTCCTAACAGAAATTCGGCATTGCCGTCGCTGCCGGCGATCGGCGACGGGATGATGCCAAGCACGCGCCAGCCGAGCCCGGTGACGAAAGCGGAAATATCTTCGCACACCGCGGCGTGCAGGGCCGCATCGCGCACGATGCCCTTCTTTACCTTCGCCGGTCCGACCTCGAATTGCGGTTTGATCAATGCGACCACTTGGGTGCGGTGCGCGACCAGCCTGAGTGCCGGCGGAAGAACCAATTTCAGCGAAATGAAGCTGACGTCGATCGCCACGAAATTCGGCGTTTCGCGGAAGCGAGCAGGGGTGCAGGCGCGGATATCGGTTTCTTCAAACGATATAACCTCTGGCCGCCCGCGCAGGCTTTCGTGCAATTGTGCGCGTCCGACATCGATGGCGTAAATGCGTCTGGCGCCTCGCTCGAGCTGGACTTGCGTGAAACCGCCGGTGGAGGCGCCGACATCGAGGCAAACGCGGCCCTTTGGGTTAAAGCCGAAATGATCGAGCGCCACGGCGAGCTTCACGCCGCCGCGCGACACGTAAGGATGGGCCGGCGTCGCGCTCAACGCGGCGTCCACGGCGATTTCCTCCGACGCTTTGCGTACCAGCTCGGCGTTGGCGGTCACCAGCCCAGCCGCGATCGCGGCCTGCGCCTTGGCGCGGCTGTCGAACAGGCCGCGCTCCACCAGCAGGCGATCGATGCGATCTTTTTTGGCTGACACCAAGCCGGCCTATGCCAGCTTTACCGTCTCGGCGGCGGCGTCTCTGCCGAGCGCCTCGAAAGCCTTGGCGACGATGCCGCGGGC
>PMAF01000009.1 GCA_003152455.1 Hyphomicrobiales bacterium | reverse complement strand
CTCGCATATGAGACGACGTGATGTTGGCGACTTCGCCGTCCTCGATGTCCGTCGCGTGCGGCCACTGCGGGTGATGTATTCCTTGAGGCTGGTCACAATGTGTCTCCCTTTGGACTGTCGCGTTGCGGTCAAATATTTNNCCCCTGCCGCGCTTGGCTGCCGGCAGGCCAGCGCCTTCTGGATGAACGTGGGGAGTCCCGGGCCGGTCCGGAATGGTCGGATGCCTGGGCGGGCCACTGGTGCTCCCACGGGTCATCCGGCGGGCCTGGAGGCCGGAGTGGATCGGCGACTGACCAGGGACATACGGACGATCAGCGTCAGGTCGATCAGTCAGTGGCATTAGCAACGACGCGTCCCGGCCTCGGCGGTTCACGGTGGCGGTTCATCGGCGACGGCCCGCGCGTCGCGCGGCTACACCTGCCGCACGGGGGCAATCAATTTAAGTTACCGAGCCGCTCACAATCTCGTCTATGCGTCGCACGTGCTTTGCCAAAATTTTACCATAATGAAAAGCTACGAGCTTCACCGCTCGTTTTACCGTCATTTTATCTCGCCTTTACGCTTCGCCGCTCTTTTTATCACGCGTTTATTTTGGATTGTTCATATGAGAGGAAACCATGGCACGTCACGTCTTTGTCGATAATTCCAATATCTATGGCGGCGCGCAGCGGGCCAGGGAAACGCTGGAGCCTCAAGCGCTATGGATGAGCGTACGAGTCTATTATCGCAATTTCTTCAATCTGATTGAAGGCGGCGATGTAGCGACGCGTGTCCTCGCCGGCTCGGTTCCCCCTGGTAATGAGCCGCTTTGGCAGGCTGCGCGCGACCTTGGCTACAATACTGATCTCCTTAAGCGGGTAGAGCGCGATGATGGCCGACTGGGCGAGCAGGCCGTTGATGAGGTTCTGCACCTAAAAATGGCCAATGCCTTCCTCGACCATGAGCCGCCGCAGGTTTTGGTTATTGCGAGCGGAGACGGCTTGGATTCTGAATATGCGACGAGCTTCCCCGGACAAGCAGAGCGTGCTCTCAAAAGAGGCTGGACCGTTGAAGTATGGTCTTGGGCCGCGCAACTAACAGGAAAGTATGACGCGCTCTGTCTCGCATATCGCGGGCGCATCATCGTCAAGGTGCTCGACCCATATTACAAATCGATTACGTTCTTGCAGTCCGGAAAGTACCGGGTCGATGGTGCGACCGTAGAGGTCGCGGCAAGAGTCGTTTCGCCCCTTCGCGTCGATTGCACGCCAAATCGAGCCGCCTGAGAATCGTCAGGAACATCGTCTGCCCCTGCCAGCGCTGATCAAGCTGACTAGTCTGCGAATGTTGCGGAGTGCACTCAAGCGGGGCCTATTGCTCCAATATTAGGTTCTGCATGCGCCACTCGTCCCCGCCCATGACGCTCGGCAACACGCGCGCGAACGGCGTGCGCACGCTAGCCGTCTGGTGCGTCGGGCGCGGCTGCGGCCGGGACGCCGTCATCGACGTCGAGCGCTACGCCAACAACGTGCCGGTGCCGTGGTTCGGGCCACGAATGCGTTGCGAGCGATGCGGCCACATCGGAGCGGACGCGCGGCCGAACTGGAGCGAGATTGCCGCGCAGGGACGCGTGGGGTACAACAGGGCCGATGCGGCGGACCTGTAGCGCCGGCCTGCGCGCGTCGCCAGTCACTTAGCAGACGATGCGCTAGAGAAAACGAGAAAGAACCCCGGATTCCTCCGGGGCTCTAAAGTTTGCTTTGAAAGCCAAGCTGTACGTTCAGCCTCGCGTTCTTCACGCCATTGGCAACGGCTAGCCAGCGCTATTGATCATAGCGCCGCTCACCTGTGTTGGTTAAGTACTCCTTCAGAGCGTCGATCGCCACCTCTACAAATCCAGAGTCGGTCTCACCGCCGCCGAACGGGTGAATGCGCCCGAGGCGGTCGATGGTGAAGCCGACGACCATCTCGATCTCGCCCTCGCGGTGGCGGTGGCGAACTTCCCGCATCGCCCGCGCCACCGCGGCTTGCTGCTCGCGCTGATCGCGGGTGTGCACGATGCGGCGCCCCGCGGTCACGGCGCGCTGTGCGTCGGCGGCCAGCAGCGGTATGTTCTCTCCAAGATGGTGGACGCCGACGGTTCGAAAGTGCTCGACGGCGAGGCGCAACTTTTCTACCTCGATCCGTCCGCCGCCGAACACGCGCACGGCGCCGCGCGCGTCGACGGTGAAGCCCGCCATCATCTCGACCTCCCGTTTGCGAAGGCGCCTCATGACGTGGCCGACGCTGTTAATAATCGAAACTTGATGGTGCGCGTCGAGGTCGACGTGGCGGACGGCGGCGTCGCCCTGGCCCGCGGCGGCAGCGGCTTTGTCCGCCCATGCGGCGAGCAACCCGCCGAAGTGCTCGAGGAAGATCACCTCAAGCTCAGCGGCAAAGCGCGGGTCGTTCGGGGGTATCCGGTCCGCCAGCGCGATTAAGGCCGCGTTGTAAGCCGGCGCACGCTCGGCCTGCGGATCGGGAACGCCGAATTCGATAAGCAGCGCGTGACGCTCTTGAGGATAGGCGCCGAGCCACTCGACACCACCGGCCCATTCCTCGTTACGGACAGCAGTAGTCGTATTCATCGCAATTCCTTTCTCATGCACGTGGTGATCGATGAATGGCTGACGCGCTCCGCCATGTGGCCGAATTCGGCTTCGTGGTGACCCCGTGGGCCGGGGTCACATGGCCAGGAGCGCCTCTAGGTCGAACCAGTCATCGATGAGCGGCTTAGTGAGATCCAGGCGAGCAATGAATTCGGCCGGAAAGTACCTATTGAGCCGCGTGGGAATGTCATGGACCATCGGGCGCGGCGGCAGCACCACGATCCTGTCCTTGAGCTCCGGCGGCACCTGCAGGTCGTCGCGAGGCTGCAGGACGCACGGCACGCCACGCTCCAACAACGCATCGGTGAGCAGCAGCAGCGCCTCGCGATGGGCGAAGTCGAGCCAGGCGACGTCACACACAAGAGTGTTGGCGAGTCTAAGCGCCTCTTCGTTGACGCGAACGCCGGCACGCTCAAAGTGCGTGCCCGGAAAATCACGCGTGGGCTCGACGCTGAAAACATCAGCACCGTAGGCCTTCAGCTGACCAACGAGGCAGCTAGAATCGTAGTGGTCGGGCTGGACAAGCAGCACGCGCGGCGGCTTGCCGGCAGCGGCGGGAGCTACCTCGTAGGTCGGAAAAGCTTTCGACCCAAACCTGCTCCGCGCCCAGTGTGCCAGGTCCGGCTCGGTGTCCGCGATGACCATCAGCTCTCCGGTCATGAGCCTCCGGACAGTGGCGATCGGGGCGCACACGCCGCAGCGCTGCTCAAGGAAATCGCGCGCCACTGCCGCACTGGCGACCTGTGGCGGTTCCTGAAAATCCGGATCGTCAAAATCGTGTTCAGCGGGCGCGTAGTGCTTCAGGCGGTCGTCACTATGATGCAAAGGCACATCATCAGCGACATGGGCAGCCAGCGACGGGTCGACAGCGAGGACATTTTCATTTACGGCGCTAGTAGTGGTGGCGTCGCCAGATTGATCCGGCGTGGTATCTTTCACCGGGGCATGCGATTTGGACATGGTATTCTCAGGCTGCTTCATTACGATCTCCATTCGTGAGTTCTATTCGCGTATCTCGGCAAGCGAGCGCGGAAGGATGACGATGCTGTCGTACGGCAGCCGGCCACGAGCCAGGCCCTTGAGCGCGTATCGAACGACGTCGTCGAGGTTCTGAACGATGGGCAGCACGTGCAGGCGATCCAGGCGCGTTCGATCGAGAACGTAGAGCCGCTGCTGCTCGCGGAAATGCTCCTCGACGGGAATGGTCAGCCTGGATCGCTGCGGCATGACGAGAATGCCGTGAACGTGAATGCCACCGTTCAAGGTGACGTCGGCGCTGGGCAGCTTGGCCCGTTTCGCCACGGGCGTATCGGGCGCCCCGATCAAAATGGGTAGCAAACCAGTCGATCGCGGCGACATGGGCCTGCGAACGATTCTTGTCAAAAACGTCGAATAGACACGCTCGATCTCGGTGCGCATCTGCGCGATCATCGCAGCGTTATTGCCGTTAAGACGCGCAAACATGAAGGTCATGAAATAAGGAATTTGGCCAGCCTCAATGCGCTGCCCGATCAGTTCGGCATAGCCATCAATGATCAGCTTGAGGCGTTGACGATCGATGTCATTGGTGTTGATGGTGTTGGTGCGTTTCATTTCGGTTGGCGTTATTGTTGTGGTTGATTGGTTGATCTGATTGGTTGATCTGATTGGTAATTGGCATAGTTCAGTCATATGCCCCGGAACGCGTGGTTCCGGGCACCAAGTCGGGCGAGCGCAGGGACCCGCGCGCGGCTTCCGCTGCGCGAATCAATCTGCCGTAATTATTTATCCACGCGTTCATGATGTTCATGGCGGTTAACGGTCTCTCGTCGTCTACATCGATCGGCAAGCGCCGTAGCCGAATTCGGTAGAGCGGAAAAATATTTTGGTGATCGTTAGTCCTCGGCAGGCAGCAGCTCCGAAGCACGACGAAGGTGTTTCAGGATCGTGGCCTCGTCGAGTGACACGCCTGCATCAAGGAGATCGTCGGTGATCTCCTTGGTCACCCTGCTGCGCACGGCCCTGCGATCGAAACGGTATCCGCCGGTCGCCATGCCGATTACCAGCTTGAGCAAGCTCTCCTGCTCGCGCTTCGACGCCGTGATCTGGTGAGCCAGTTGAGATTGAAGCTGCGCGACCTTGGCACGCAGCTCATGCACTTCTTCACCTGCGGCGATGGGCACCGGCGGCGGCGCTGGAGACGCGGCAACTCCTTCAGCCGGGCCAAGAGCATCGGCCATCGCAGCCTTAATCGTCATGGCCGGCCTCGCCGTCTTCGTCGACAACATCCTCGGTGATCGAACCATTCGGATCGGTAGGAAGAGTCTTGAAGAAAAATCCAGCGTTGTATTCTCGCGCTAGAGCCCTAATGGTCTCCTTCAGCTTGTTGCGATCCGGATGGCTGCGCGGCACACGAATTACCGCATACTCGGACGGCCGCGCTTTCGCCGAGTTCGAACCAAGGGCGACGATCAGGTCGTTCGGATCGATATCGTGGCCGATGTTGGCAATGTGTTTCGTCAACGCCTCCGTCTCTTGCTCGGATGTGCGGAAAGAGGGCAGATCGGCGGAGGGCGCGGTCGCCGGCGTTTCCACCCTGACGGCAGGAGTTTTTTTGCGTTTAGCCCGCTTGCGACTGGCAAGCTTGGCGACCTTTTTCAGCTGTTCTTCTTTGGTCTTTTCGCCGGCAACGCCGAGGAGAGCATGCTGGTTGTCCGCAAGGCCCGCCGCTGCCGCGGCTTCCTTAGCCTCAGGAGTAATAGCGGCGATCTTCAGCGCCCGCTCAATCGTCTTGCGCTTTCCATCCTCGGTCTTGCCGGGGACGGGCAGCAGGCGGGCGGCTTCCGCAATGCCACCTTCGGGGCGACCGCCCTCGGGTTTCTGGACAACTTGTCCAAACTGGCGCTTGGCGAGTTCGAACCACTCGGCGATGTAGACCGAGCGCTCGAGATCATTGAGTTCCTTGCGGTGCAGATTTTCGGCGATTTCCCACAGCCGGGCGTCAGTATCGTCGCCGTCGAGCACGAACGTGTCGATCTCGGTCCAGCCGAGCGACTTGGCCGCTTCAAGCCGGTGCCGGCCAGCGACGAGCAAGTGTTCGGTGTGCGTCCTATCGGGCGAGAGCTCGGTCTTGCGCACGCGGATGGTGATCGGCGTCTTGAGCCCGATCGTCGACATCGACTGCGCGAGGCTAGTCACCATTTCCGGATCGGATTCGCGGTGAATACCGGCGACGATCACGCTGTCGATCGGAACGCGGATGGTCTGGCTCATCGCGCGCCTCCGGCTCGCACATCACCCGTGTAATCGCGATTGATGAGGGCGATGATATCCTGGGCTCGCCAGCATGGGGTTCGGGGCCCGAGAACGTAGGTCGGCTTAGGAAATCGGCCGGACTTGACGTTAGCCCACCAACTCGACTTCGAAACTGGAATCGGACCATGGGGAGCGATGATCGCGCGCAATCGCACGAGTCCCTCGCTAGGAAACTGAAACTTTTCGGCCATTACATTCTCCACGCACTATTTCAGCGTCGTGGAGCGGATATACTTCAACGGATTAGGTAAATCGTGGGAATCATTGCGTGCTTATTTGGGCGGCCAATTCGCCCCAATTGCGTTGATATGCGATTCAATCACGGCGGCGGTGCTTCGTGATTTTTCTGATCTTCTTAGTGTCTTTCCTAATGTTCTTGGCGTGCTCCTTGATGGCACCGTGGGCAACAGCGAGACCACCCTTCTGGCAAACCAAAAGCACGAACTCGACACTACGCCGAGATTGATTTAGCGGTGTGCCGGTTTCGGCGATGACGATGTCATTCAATCGCTCCATCGCAGTTCGAAGGAGGGAGATTCTCCGGCCTTGCTTGCCGCGCGGTATGTATTGATCCGAAATCGGAAAATTGTCGACGACGTCACGCACCGCGTCTCGGGCGCGCACTAGCTTGGATCTGATGTTCGGCACCGGCACTAGAGTATTAACGTCCCGACGAGGCATTACCGCCTTTTCCCAATACGAAGGCGCTTCCGACGCGATTAAAGCCTCGATACTAGTCATCGCGCGGCTGAAGTCTCGCCGGGCAGCGGCATCAGCAGTCCGAGCATATTGGAATCTAGAAATCCACGGGTCTTGCATTTCCGGCCGAGCGCACAGGAACCGCACGACATCATCAAGCTGCCTTCGCGCGCGATCAGGCAGGCCGGATCGATCCTGCAAATTCGACCATTCCTCGTCGTTGAGTGCGGACGCCACGATTTTTGCGCGCGAGATTTTCTTGCTCACTGTGATGCTTCCCGCCCCTTACCGAATGGAAATATTTCGGCCGACAAAGTGCTGGCATATGCAGCCCACGCCGCCATCAGCTCGCGCCGCTTCTCAAGCAGGTCGCCGCGCCGGTAGGCTGCCTCGACCTTGTTCGCGACCGTGTGCGCCAGCGCCATCTCGCAGACCTCGCGCGGGAAGTTGGTGCACTCTGCCGCCCAGTCCCGAAATGTCGAGCGAAAACCATGGACGGTGGCAGCGAACCCCATCTTCTGGAGCGCCAGCAAAAAAGTCATGTTTGACAGCGGTCGATGGGCGTTCCGCCCTGGAAATACATACTCGCTGTCGGCGGATAACTCTCTCGCCCTAGTGATGATCGCCGTGGCGCGCGGCGCAAGCGGGATGCGATGTTCACGCCGCGTCTTCGTGCGTGCGACGGGGATAGTCCATGTACCATTAGTCAGGTTCATTTCCTCCCAACGCGCGCCGAGCACCTCGCCCGTTCGTGCGGCTGTTAGGATGAGGAACTCAAGGCCGAGCTTCGCCGTCTCCGCAATGTCGCTCTCTCGCAGCGCTTGCACGAAGGCGGGCACGTCGGCGTATGCCATCGCGGCGTGGTGGTTGTCGGCGATATTTTGATGGGGCAATACTTTTAGCAGTCCCTCCACCGGGTTATCACCCGTGCGGTGGCCCACGCCCTTTGCCCAGTCGAAGACAGCGCGGATTCGCTGGCGGACACGGCGCGCGGTGCCCGGCTTTGACAGCCAGATCGGAGACAAAGCTTTCAGCACGTCCGCCGTATCGATCTGATCGACGCGGCGGTCGCCGAAGACCGGGAATGCATATCGTGAAAGCGTGGTGAGCCATTGCGTCGTGTGCTTTGGATTTTGCCAGGCACGCGAATGTTGCGCGTGCACCATTCGGGCCGCTTCCTCGAATGTAGGCGCGATCTTCTGCGCTCGCCTATGGACAGCGATCGGATCTCCGCCGGAACGCGCTGTCTTGCGATACAGGGCGGCCTTTTCGCGCGCCTCCACCAGCGAGACCAAGCGCGCGCTGCCGAGGCCGATGTCGCGCCGACGGCCCTGTACAATCGTGCGCAGCACCCAACGCTTGGCGCCAGTCGGCTCCACCACAAGGTAAAGGCCATTGCCGTCGGCGTGGCGCCCCGGCGTTTTGATTTGCCGAACTTGGACTGCCGTAAGCGCACGGTCTGGATGTCGTCGATGTCGCATGGTCATGTGATCGGTCATCCCACATCGCATCCCACAAAACTTTCGGGATGGAGCAGGATGTCAAAGGAACGACCTGGACGATGAATGTCAACTTTTTCGCGGCGTGAATGACAAATTGGACGTAGTGAGACGTCGTTGGATTTCAGAACGGCCGCCTTGAAGGCCGCCCTTGTTCATTTATGCGATCCATGTTCGCGCGCGCCTAGCGGTACATGTACTCGACGCGGCGGGTCGATGGCTCGACCAGAACCGGCACGTTGTTGACGTAGGCATAGTCGTAGTCGGAATCCGGCACCGGCGCGAGCGCGACATCGTCTGGCAGTCCGGCGCCCTCGACGACCTCGCCGTTGAGATAGACCGGCGCGACCGGGTGACTGACGACGTAGTTGCGCACCGTCGGCGGCGGCGTGATGACAAGCGGCTCCGCGGTCGCCGGGCGCACGACCAGCGTCCCGGTGATAGCGGGTGGCGGCGCGGTGCGGCCGACAACGTCGACCGGCGCACGATAGCGCACCGCCGGCGCCACATCGTTGAGATGTTCGGCGACGATCATCGAACGGCCGGACAGACTCGCCGTCAGGTATTGCGAGTAGACCCAGTCCCGGCGGCCGTTATAGCTCACCTCGCACCACAGACTGCCTTGGATGCAGCCGAGGATCACCGCCTGGCCGCGGTCCGGAATGGCGCCGACGATGCCGTATTGCGGGCCGGGGCCGGTGCGGATGTTGAGCGGCGTCATGGCCGAGACAAGCGTTGCCGCGGACGCGGGAACCGACAAAGCGGCGGCCGCCGTCATGGCGGCAATAAAGATCGTGTTCTTGAACTGCATGACCGATCTCCCTGTGTTGGTGGATGCCTGCGTAACGCGCCCGGCGGCCTGCCCGTTCCCATAGACGTCTTGCTAATCCTGGAACTTCGGCGCGCGTTCATTGGAGTTCCCGGCGCACTTGATGGGGAACCGGCGCAGCGCGCGGCATCGCCAGGAATGAATCAAGAATGAACCAAGAATATCGGCGGGTCAGAGCCGTCGCATCAAACTCTATTGCACGGCGCAGGGAACTCTTCCCGCCACTGCTCCGTTGGAGTTCCGTCGGAAACGTTATCCGCCTGCCGGGGAGGGAAGACGTTGAGGAGTTCTTCATGGCCAGAATTATCGTCCGGTGCAAAAACACCGGCCACTATCTGTTCACGGCAATCGACACGGACCGCGTTCCCACGATCTCGGGCGGCTGCGTGGTGTGCCCGTTTTGCCGCGCCGAGCACGTCTGGACGATCGAGCCGGCCGGCGGCAACGACAAGCCGAAGACCGCGTCGAAATTGATCGTACGGCAGGCTTGAGAACCGCTTGCCGCGGCTCGTTGCCGGCGTGCGGAAGAAACGGTCTAATATCAAAAGTGTTTGCGTAAGGAGTATCGCGTATGGCGCCGCGTCCGAACTGGAAGGGCTTCCTCAAATTATCGCTGGTATCCTGCGCCGTGGCGCTCTACCCGGCCACCACCACCAGCCAACGCATCCGTTTCAACATCATCAACCGCAAGACCGGCAACCGCATCCGCAACGATGTCGTCGATGCCGAGACCGGCGAGCCGGTCGAGCCGGAAGACCGCGTCAAGGGCTACGAGGTCGACAAGGGCCAGTACGTGCTGGTCGACGACGAGGAGCTCGACAACGTGGCGCTGGAAAGCACGCATACCATCGACGTCGCGGAATTCGTGCCGATGGCGGAGGTCGACCGCATCTATCTCGATGAATCCTTTTACATCGTGCCGCAGGACGACGTGGCGCAGGAAGCCTTCGCGGTGATCCGCGAAGCGATGCGCAAGGAGGATCTCGCCGGGCTGGCGCGCGTCGTCATCTACCGGCGCGAACATCTCTTGCTGCTGCGGCCGCGCGGCAAGGGATTGATGGCGACGACGTTGCGCTACAAAAACGAAGTGCGCGACGAGAAGGACTATTTCGACGAGATCGAGAGCATCAAGGTGCCCCCCGACATGCTCAAGCTCGCGACCCATATTCTGGAAACCAAGAAAGGGCATTTCGAGCCGGAGAAATTCGAGGACCGCTACGAGAATGCGCTCAAGGATTTGATCAAGGCCAAGCGCGCCGGCAAGGCGCCGCCGGCTTTGGCGGAGCCGCGGCCGAGCAACGTGGTCAATTTGATGGACGCGCTGCACCGCAGCGCCAAGGCCGACCGGCGCCTTCCGGCGAGCGCGCGCAAGAACGGCAACGCCCGCAAGCGGCCGACGGCGCGACGGAAGGTGCGGCGGGCGAGCTAGACGGGCGAACTGAATGGCGGGGCTGAAAACCTACCAAGCCAAACGCAAGTTCGGCGTCACCGCCGAACCGAAGGGCAAAGTCGCGCGCCGGCAAGGCCATGCCTTCGTCATCCAGAAGCACGCGGCGCGGCGGCTGCATTACGACCTGCGGCTCGAACTCGACGGCGTCATGAAAAGCTGGGCGGTGACGCGCGGCCCGAGCCTGGTATCGGGCGAGAAGCGGCTGGCGGTGCAGGTCGAGGATCACCCGATCGACTACAACAAATTCGAAGGCACCATCCCGAAGGGCGAATACGGCGGCGGCACCGTGATGGTCTGGGACCGCGGCAGCTGGCAGCCGCAGGAGGATCCGCACAAAGGCCTGCGCAAGGGCCATCTGTCGTTCACGCTCGACGGCGAAAAGCTGCACGGCCTCTGGCATCTGGTGCGCATGCACCGCCGGCGCGGCGAGCGCCGCGACAACTGGCTGCTGATCAAGGCGCATGATGAGGCGGCGCGCGAGGCCGGCGCCAAGGACGTTCTGGAACAGAAATCGCGTTCGGTGGTGTCCGGCCGCAGCATGGACGAGATCGCCAAAGGCGCGCCGAAAAAGACGGCGAAGGAGACGGCAAGCAAGAAGGCCGAGAAGCGCGCGCAAGCCACCGCCGCCGCCATCCTGCGCCGGACCAAGAAATTCATGAGCGCAAAGGACAAGACGCCGAAGGACAACAGCCCGGCGCGTCACGCCGCCCTGCCCGCCTTCGTCGCGCCCTGCCTTGCCACGCTTGCCGACAAGGTGCCGCAAAGCGACAACTGGATCCACGAGATCAAATTCGACGGCTATCGCCTGCAGGCCCGGCTCGACAACGGCAAGGTCAAATTGCTGACGCGGCGCGGGCTCGACTGGACCCGGAAGTTTCCGGCCATCGCCGAGGCGATCGCAACGCTGCCGGCGAAAGCCGCGCTGATCGACGGCGAACTGGTAGTGGAAGGCGACGATGGCGTTTCAAGCTTTTCCCTGTTGCAGCAGGATCTCAAGGACGGCCGCCACGACCGCATGGTGCTCTACGCATTCGACCTGCTGCATCTCGACGGCAGCGATCTAAAGCCGCAACCGTTGCACGCGCGCAAGCAAGCGCTGGCGCGGCTCTTGGCGAAGGCGCGCCAGGGCGGGCCGCTGCGCTTGAGCGAATCGCTGACCGAGCCGGGCCCGACGCTGCTCAAGCACGCCTGCCGGATGGGGCTGGAAGGCATCGTCTCCAAGCTCGCCGACGCCGCCTATCATTCCGGCCGCGGCCGCGACTGGATCAAGACCAAATGCTCCGACCGGCAGGAACTGGTGGTCGCGGGCTTTGCGCCGTCGAGCGCGGACGCCCATGCAGTCGGCGCGCTGGTGCTGGGCTATTACGATGGCGGCAAATTGCGCTACGCCGGGCGCACCGGCACCGGCTTCAGCCATACGAGCGCGCGCGAACTCTATCGCAAGCTCAAAGTCCTCAAGCGCGCCACGTCGGCGCTGCGACCGATGCCGAAGGAAGAGCGCGGCGCGCGCGCGCCGATTTGGGTTTCGCCCGAGCTGGTGGCCGAGGTCGATTTCCACGGCTGGACCCATGGCGACCGGGTGCGGCAGGCCTCGTTCCAGGGGCTGCGCGAGGACAAGCCGGCCACGCAGGTCGTGCGCGAAGTCAAAGCCATTGCGGCGAAAGCCCAAGCGCCGGTAAAACGCAGTCCGCCGGCGCGAAACGCCAAGGCAATCGTCGGTGGCGTGACTTTGTCGCATCCCGACCGCGTCTATTGGCAAGACGCCGGCGTCAGCAAGCGCGATCTTGCCGAGTTCTACGCGCAGATTTGGCAGTGGATGCGCCCACATGTCGTCGGCCGCCCGATCGCGCTGCTGCGCTGTCCGGAAGGCGCGGCCGGGCAATCCTTTTTCCAGAAGCATGCCGCGGCCGGCATCGCCACCGAGCATCTGCACCTGATCCCAGAAAAGGGCGACAAGATCATCTCGATCGACGACCTCGCCGGGCTGATCTCGCTGGTGCAGGCCGGCGTGCTGGAAATCCACACCCGCGGCACCACCGCAGACGACCGCGAGCGCGCCGACCGGCTGGTGTTCGATCTCGATCCGGGACCCGGCACCGGCTGGAAGGACGTGGTCTCCGCCGCCCGCGAAGTGCGCGAGCGGCTGGCGCGTTTGAAGCTCAAGAGCTTCGTCAAGACCTCCGGCGGCAAGGGCCTCCACGTCGTGCTGCCGGTCAAGCCGACGCCGTGGGACAAGGCGAAAGATTTCTGCCACGCCGTCGCGGCCAGCATGGCGGCGGACGATCCGGACCGCTACGTCGCGAGCGCCGCCAAAAGCAAACGCAACAAGCGCATTTTTATCGACTACCTGCGCAACAGCCGCGAGGCGACGGCGGTCGCCCCCTACTCCACGAGAGCGCGGCCGGGCGCGCCGGTGTCGGTGCCGGTCGAATGGTCCGAGCTTGGCGCGCTCAAAAGCGCCGGCCAGTACACGGTGCTCAATCTGCCGGCGCGCCTCGGCCGGCTGCGCAAGGACCCGTGGACGAACATCGGACGGCTCAAACAAGCATTGCCGAAGCTCAAATGAGATTCGCGGGCCGCGGGCCGATTGGAGGCCTCAATTAAAAGGCTTCGTAAACGGCTTTGATCTGCCGCCGCAGCCAAACGTGTTTCCTGTCGCTGTCGTTACGATGATGCCAGACCATGTTGGTCGATATTTTTCCAACATTGATCGGCACCGCGCGCTTGGCCAGCTTGAATGACCGTTCAAATACACTCGACGCCAGCTCGGTAAAAACACCGATCATATCGCTGCGGGCCAGCAGGTGGGGCACTGCGGTGAAATTCGAAACCGCCACGAGCGCTTTACGCCGCAGGCGGTGGCGCAACAGCAAATCGTCGAAAATCGCCACGCGGTTTCCGGTGGCGCTGACGATGACATGCGGAAAGGACAGCACCGCTGCAATGTCGAATTTGACCCCACGCTTCAAAATCGGGTGATCCCGCCGGAAGACGCAAAACAGTTTTTCCGCGAGCATGAATTCGGCATTCAGACGGCCTGGCTTCTCGTCGAGCCAGCCGAGCGCGATATCGGTTCGATCCTGATTGAGAAGATCGAGCGCCTGCTTGCGGTCGGCGGTCAATACCTGCAGCGACATATTGGGCGTGAGCTTTCGCAAGCGATCGAACAGCGGCGGGACGACGGCGATGCTCAGCCGGTCCGGAGTGCTCAGACGAAATACGCCGGTCGCGGTGGCCGGATTGAATTGCGCCTCTCCGGCCAGACAGCTTTCCGCAAGTCCTATGGCTTCGCGCAATGGCGTGCGTATCGCTTCGGCGCGCGGCGTCAGGATGAAGCCGTTCGGCCCGCGCACGAGCAGATCGTCGCCCAGGATTTTGCGCAGCTTGTCAAGCGCATTGCTCACCGCAGGCTGCGATCGACCCAGCCGCACGCCGGCGCGCGTGACGTTCCGCTCGCTGATCAGCGCGTCCAAGACTTTCAATAGATTGAAGTCGACATTGCCGAGGTCCATAAAAATTGCTCGCTCCTTAACATTTGTGCGGTGAATACACGGTATTTCTATTAT
>PMAF01000223.1 GCA_003152455.1 Hyphomicrobiales bacterium | reverse complement strand
TTCCAACCTTCACATCACGCCGAGCTATGTCTCTTAACGCTTCCCAAAATTCGTTTTCAAGACTGGTACTTGTCTTGCGACCGCCAACCACGACAGACCGTTTTTTGACCACTGATTGCACAGGATTCGTCCTCACTCGCGTTGATCCATAACTGGCACATATGCTGCAATGCAGCATTGACGTGAATCGATTGGATCGCAAAGTAGGCCACTCTCAATTTCAAATTAGGCCACTAGAGGTCAAAACAGGCCAGTACCCGGTCTCTTGAGATGCGGTGCAACGCTTGTGAGAGAGGGTTTTCTGTCTGACATGGACAACGGCTCTTCTTCAACTAAGCTGACCCACATCGAACAAATTGCACAATTACATTCATTGCGATGGGCAAATAGGGTAATTGCAGTGTAGACGTGGCGCGGGCTACCTTACCGCCAGAGGTGGACACCTACCGGCGTTGAGCCCGCGCGACGCCGCTCCCGCTCTGAGGCGGCGATCCAAGCACTCCGAAAGTGCAAAAGTCGAATCCGCCGCCCGTTTGTCGGCCTCGCCCAATCGACCCGAATTTTCTCCTCATTGTCAGCGGCCAGGTTGACGTGCGGTAGCATCGGCCTCGAGCAAAATTTCGGGCGGTTCGGAAGCCGTTTTCACACCCGAATAACGTCGCGTGCCAGCGTATTTTGGGTAGTGGGTCAGTTTGGAATTAAGTCCTATTGACGAGGGCTAGGACTGTCGTGAGATGAGATTTATACTCGCGACATGAATGAGCCAGAAAAACACCAAAACGATTCTTCTACCTCCTCGCTTCGACCATTGGCGTGGGTAGTTTCAATTGTTATCGCTGGCTTAGGTATCTTTTTCCTGGTGATGCACTATTACAGTTTTTGAAATGAAAAAGCGCCCCCGTGATCCCTCTCAACTCGCCAAGCTCATCGTCGATATTGCGGCGGGTGAGGTCGAGGACCAGACGGAGACGAAGCCTGTATCAGCACGTCATTTGCCGAGCGTAGCAATCTTACAATGCGGATGAACATGCGCCGCTTCACTCGGCTGACAAACGCATTTTCCAAGAAGGTCGAGAACCATGCGCACGCCGTCGCGCTGCACATGATGTATTACAATTTCGTCCGCATCCATAAGACGCTACGCGTTACGCCCGCGATGGCGGCTGGCGTTACAGATAAGCTTTGGGAAATTAGCGATGTAGTAGAAATGTTAGAGGCGTGGGAGGCTACTCAATTACGAACCTAAATCATCTAGTGCACGTGCAACTGCTTCTCTCATTTCCTCTTTAATTGGTCCGGGTCCAGAATGCGGGTGGTCAACCAGCCCGTCACCTTTAAATTGACGCCAAGATTGATCAAAAATCGAAGCTGGATTGTGCGTATTTAAAAGACGTCGGAGATCAGCGCGAACAAGAGAACTATATTTAGAAACTATCGCATGAACGTGCTGCTCCAATTTGAGATCGTGCGGTGATAAAACCAAATCAAGTTGTCGTAGGCCCTTTAACAGATATCCACCTACCGGAAGCCCGCCGATAAAGCTCTCAGTCCGTCGCGGCTCTCGACCCCAAACAATCAAAAAAACTGCAAAAATTGCTAAGAAGAGTTGAAGCCAAACATATTCACGGGCTGTCATTGCCAGCACCGCGACAATAAGACCAATACCCAGCGTCGTTCTTTCGCGCCCCGCCATGCGCCAACGCTAACTCTTGAATTAAAGATGGGCGAATCAAACATGCTGAATTTGTTCCTATTTCAAACTGACCCACTACCGTATTTTGGGCCCTGTCCGGGCACCGAAACCGGGGCACCTGGAGGCTTCGGCGACCGGCTCGAACGCCACGCCCGGGTCATTCTTTGGACCATTCCACGCGTAAGAAATGCCTCGGTCCGACCAGCCTGCAGGCCTCGAGGACCGGCCCGGCAAACACAACCGCAGGGGGCTTCCAGGGGTGCTCCGAGGGGGTCCGGGTGGTCGAATTTGACGAGGCCGCGCAACCTCCCAGCGCGGTGCCGAGACCGCGGTTGGATGGCTTCGGCGACCGAGTTGAACCCCTCGATCGGGGTCATTCCTGGACGATTCCGCACATAAAAAGTGCCTCGGTCCGGCCTGCCTGCGGGCCTCTGAAACCAGTCAGGCAAACGTCACCGCGGGGTCCTTCTATGGTGCTCCGAAGGGGTCCGGCCTGACTGTGGCCTCAGCTCCGTCGCGGCTCTAGCTTTCGATTTTTGAGCGCGCGAGTGAGACTGTTTTGAAGGTTTGGCGCTCATTCCGCTGTCCGCCGATGCCGAAAACAGGGGGAGACTGGTGCCATAATTACGCGTAACGAGCATTTATAGCCCGTTTATGCCTTCCGCCCGGCTAACGGCGCCTAGCGCGTTATGCGTCATCACGATGAGCTCTGCTCACTGCCAAGCGGATGCCCGCAGCCGTTTAGGCCGCTGGCCAGACGTTACGCGTCACGGCCCTTCAACAGCGCGTCGCTAATTAGGGTCTTGGCCGCCACCTGGATTGCACCTGGATCGTTGCGGAGCTCTTGCTCCAAATATCCCAAGCGAATTAGTCCATCGATTTCAGTTACACGTAACAACAGCTTTACGCAGCGCATCCCTTCCCGTCGTCGTTGGCGTTAACGGCGCATGCGCCCGGCGACAGGGGCGGACGAGAGAGCGAGCATTTTTTCGGCCTCTGTGTTCGTTGTCATCGGTCATGTGTCCGGTAGGCCCGGACGGTGGTGATTGTCCGTTGGTGGCTACCCACATTCCGCGGCGGCCTAGCTATATCTCCAATGTCTTGATGGCTGGTTTCGCCCCCCAAACTCGAAGAAATATCGCTGGGCTGGCCGGCGCTACCCGTGGGCGCGCCGGCCAGCCAGCGAGCGCGGCATTGAGCTTTGCCTCATCCAAGTGGTCGAATGGGCTTGGTCGCAGGGCGGTAATCAGCTTCCCGAGCATGACCTCGGCGAACTCGTCCGAGAGAGTGTCTCCGAAGGCCTGACGCAGTGCCCCGGTGGGCTTCCAGGTCAGGCGTCGGCGCTACACACCGATCGTCGTTCGGCTGCGGCTTACGTAGGCGGGGGTGGCGCTGACCAGCAGCGACATGGAGTTTCGTTCCCCATATCAGGCCCCGTAATGGTCGCTATTTCGGAAAACTGGTCGGAGTGGCAGGATTTGAACCTGCGACCCCCTCGTCCCGAACGAGGTGCGCTACCAGACTGCGCTACACTCCGACTGTCGGCGGCCTTATAACCCTGCCTCCTTAAACGGCGCAAGCTTCAGGGACAAATGACTGCTGAACCGGGAACACGGGTGCTAAAGGCCCAAGGGCAAGACGTCGCGCCAGCGATCGAGGCGGCAGCCGCCTGCCTCGCCGCCGGCGGGCTGGTCGCGTTCCCGACCGAGACCGTCTATGGGCTCGGCGCCGACGCCCGCAACGGCGAGGCCATCGCCCGGCTCTACGCTGCCAAGGGCCGGCCGAGTTTCAATCCGCTGATCGCCCATGTCGCGGACGTCGAAGCGGCGCGTGGCCTCGCCCGCTTCGATGCCGCGGCCGAGGCGCTTGCCGCCGCGTTCTGGCCCGGACCGCTGACTCTGGTGCTGCCGAAGCGGCCACGCAGCGGCGTGTCCGACCTGGCGCTCGCCGGTCTCGACAGCGTGGCGGTGCGCGTTCCGGCCCATGCGGTCGCGCACGCTTTGCTCACGGCATTCAAGGGACCGGTGGTGGCGCCTTCGGCCAACCGCTCCGGCCATGTGTCGCCGACCAGCGCCGCCCATGTGCTGGCTGATTTGCGCGGGCGCATCGACATGCTGTTGGACGCCGGCCCCTGCCCGGTCGGCGTCGAGTCCACCATCGTCGCCTGCCTCGATGAGCCGACTTTGTTGCGGCCGGGCGGTCTGCCGCGCGAGGCGATTGAACGCGTCCTGGGACGCGCGCTGGCGGTAGCCGCCATTGCCGAGGACGCGCCGCTGGCGCCCGGCATGCTGTCCTCGCACTACGCGCCCAAGGCGCGGCTGCGCCTCGACGCCGAGGCGGCCGGGCCCGACGAGGCGCTGCTCGCCTTCGGACCGGCGCCCGCGGCGAGCGTCACGCTCAATCTGTCGCCGCGCGGCGATCTGATCGAAGCGGCGGCCAATCTGTTTTCGCATCTGCGCGCGCTCGACGCTTCCGGCGCCAAGCACATCGCGGTAATGAAGGTGCCGCACGAGGGCCTGGGCGAGGCCATCAACGACCGGCTGGCGCGCGCCGCGGCGCCGAAGGCAGGAACGCAGCCATGAACCTTCGTTCCAAGTCGGAACCGATGCGCGCGCTGGCGCCCGAACTGCTCGCCCGTTTCGTCAAGATCGTCGGCGAGAAATACGCCATCACCGACAAGGCGGCGCAGAAATCCTATCTGGTCGAGATGCGCGACCTCTTTCACGGCCAGACGCCGGTGGTACTGCGGCCGGGTTCCGTCGAAGAAGTCGCCGTCATCCTCAAGCTCGCCAACGAAACCAAGACCGCGATCGTGCCGCAGGGCGGCAATACCGGGCTGGTCGGCGGGCAAATTCCGCACCATGGCGAGGTCGTGCTTTCGCTCAACCGGCTCGACAAGATCCGCGAGGTCGATGCGGTCTCCAACACCATGACGGTCGAAGCCGGGGTCACGCTGCAGCGCGCGCGCGAAGCGGCGGCCGAAACCGACCGGCTCTATCCGCAGCTGTTGCCGTCGGAAGGCACCTGCACCATCGGCGGCAATCTCTCGACCAATGCCGGCGGCACGGCGGCGATCGCGCACGGCATCGCGCGCTCGCATGCGCTCGGCCTAGAAGTGGTGCTGACCGACGGCCGCGTCCTGCACAATCTCAACAAGCTGAAAAAGGACAACACCGGCTACGACTTGAAGAACCTGTTCATCGGCGCCGAAGGCACGCTTGGCGTCATCACCGCGGCGGTCTTGCGCTTGGTGCCGCGGCCGCGCTCGGTCGAGACCGCCTTTGCCGGCGTGCCATCGCCGCAAGCCGCGGTCGATTTGCTCGGCCTCGCCAGCGAGCGCGCCTCCGACAGCGTCACCTCGTTTGAGATGATGCTGCGGGCCGGCGTCGAAGCCGCGGTCAAGTTCGATTCATCGAGCCGGATGCCGCTCGCCGGCAACGATCCGTGGTTCGTGCTGATCGAATTATCATCGCAGGCGCAAAGCGGCCTGCGCGGTGTGATGGAGGAGATACTCGCGGCCGGACACGGCAAGGGCCTCGTGCTCGACGCCACCATCGCCGACAGCGGCGCGCAGGGCAAAGCGTTCTGGCGCATCCGCGAAATGTTCGGCGAGGTGCAGCGGCATATCGGCGCTTCCATCAAGCACGACGTGTCGGTGCCGGTGGCGGCGATCCCGGCCTTCATCGAGGAAGCGAACGCCGCTGTGATCAAGCTCATTCCGGGCAGCCGTCCGCTGCCGTTCGGCCATGTCGGCGACGGCAATATCCACTACAACGTGACACAGCCCGAAGGCTCGGACAAAGCCGAATTCCTGGCGCGCTGGGACGAGGTCAACGCCGTGGTGTTCGCGGTGGTGCAGAAATTCGGCGGCTCGATCTCGGCCGAGCACGGCGTCGGCGTTATGAAGCGCGATATCCTGCCTCAATACAAGGACCCGGTTGCCCTTGAATTGATGCGTGGGTTGAAGCGCATGCTCGACCCCAACGGCATCCTCAATCCCGGCAAGGTGCTCTAGAACAACGCGCCCTGCCCGCTGTCCTTCTTGGCGCGTTTGACGCGCGTACGTGATGTGGGAGGCTTTACCGGCTCGGGCGGCGCTGCACCGACCGGCTCCAGCAATTTCGGATTGTCGTTGGCGGTGCGATTGACGGCGGTGGAAATCTCGTAAGCCTCCAGCAAGCCCTCCGGCGCAGGCGCGATGAGGGCCTCGGCGGTCTTGGCGTCCACATCGGTGCAGTTAAGCCAGAGATCGAACGCCTCCCGCGGCACGATCACCGGCATGCGCTCATGGACCGGATTGAGCGTGCCGTTCGCCGCTGTGGTGACGATTGTCCCGGTCTCCAGCTCCTCGCCGTTCGGTCCTTCCCAAGTCTCCCACAGGCCGGCGAAGGCGAGCGGCTCGCCCGATGCCGCATGCACGTAGAACGGCCGCTTGCGGTCGCCGGCTTTCTGCCATTCGTAGAAGCCGTCAGCCGGAATGAGGCAACGCCGCCGTTTCATGGCGGCGCGGTAGGCCGGTTTGTCGCAGACGGTTTCGCCGCGCGCGTTGATCAGCAGCGTGAAGGTCTTGGGATTCTTGACCCAGGACGGCAGCAGGCCCCAGCGCACCAGCGCGAACCGGCGTTTGCCGTCGACCAGGCGCACGATGGCGATCGGCTGTGTCGGGGCGATATTGTAGCGCGGCGGGAAATTGGGCTGCTCCTCGTAGCCAAACAGCGCCCGCAACGCTTCCGGATTGGAGATGACCGTATAGCGGCCGCACATTTTAGGGCCTTCCCTCAATATTTAATCGCGTTTTAACCCTGTAGAATAACACTGGCGTCCGGCCAATTGGGGGCGATGGGCTTGCGATGAAATATCAGGATTGCGCCGAGCCGTTGCAAGCCGACGATAGGCCCGGCGACGCGGTCCGGCTCGCCGACGCCAATATCAATCCCGCGACCGGCCTGGCGACCGGCTACCTCAATCATTTCAATGAAGCGGTCATGCTGCTTGAAATGCTATCGATGTGTCCCGACTGCCTCGACGATTTCCGCGACTGGCGGCCGCTGAGCTATCGCGAGCATTTCGAAGCTTCGGGTTTCAAAGGCCGCGACATGGCCATCGCCGCCTACGACGCCGCCGAGCCGAGCCGCCGCGACTGTCTCGACACCTTGGCCGGCACCATGTCCGCCGTGCTGGAAGCGACACGCATGGCGATGAGCGCCGATATTCCGCAAGCGTCCGCGATCGCGTTGGCCGAACGAGCCGCAACATTGCTCAGACCGCCGATCGCGCGCGCGGGCGCGGGCGCGGTGATCAACGGCGACGCCGATGCCGGCAGCGGCGAGGCGACGACGCCGCAGGCAGTGGTCGACGGCCTGATGAAATAAGGCGCATGATCGGTTAAAGCATGTCCTCGATCTTGATCGGGGACGGCAGCCGGTTTTCGGATAAAATCATGTGCAAAGTAAAATAATGTCCGACCCGCGCGCCTATCCGCAACGCCCCTTTCTCGCGGTCAGCGCGGCCATCGTCCGTGACGGCAAGGTGCTCGTGGTACGCCGCGCGCGCAATCCGGCGCTCAGCCTTTACACGCTGCCGGGCGGCGTGGTGGAAACCGGCGAGACGCTGTTGCAGGCCGTAACCCGCGAAGTTCGCGAGGAGACCGCGCTAACAATCGAGCCGGTCGGGCTTGCCGGCCACCGCGAAGCGATCGTGCGCGACGCGCAAGGCTGCGTCGAACGTCATTTCATCATCCTGTGTTTTGCCGCGCGCTGGCTTGCCGGCGAGCCGGCACTCAACGAGGAACTCGACGACGCGCGCTGGCTCGATCCGGCGGAGTTGTCGGGCCTGCGCACCACTGAAGGCCTGGCCGAAATCGTCGCCGCGGCGATCGAGCGGCTCGCCCGCCCGGCCTGATCTGCCTTGCGATTGCCGGCGGGCACGCGCATATCATGCCCGATCGCCAGGTCCCCCTGCATGAAGCGACTGCTGACCACCGCATCGATCCTGCTCTGCCTTGCGCTGCCCGCGCGTGCGCAGACGCCGCCGGCGCCGTTCGACGGCGACCTGCAGCGGCTCGCCGAAATCATGGGCTCCCTGCATTACCTGCGCGCGATCTGCGGGGCCAAGGAAGGGCAGAAATGGCGTAACGAGATGCAGGCGCTGATCGACGCCGAGGCGCCCAACGGCGAGCGGCGTCGCAAGATCGTGGCCGGCTTCAACCGCGGTTATCAGGGTTTTCAACAGACCTATCGCACCTGCACCCCGGCAGCCGACCTCGCCATTCGCCGTTATCTCGACGAAGGCGCCAAGATCGCACGCGAAATCACCGCGCGCTACGCCAACTAATCACGTTGCCACGCCGTTATTAACCTTTCCTCGATCTGCCGGCTTGGTGGGCTGCGGCCGCGTGCTAACGTCTTTTTCAGGATTGGGATTTGGCGTCCGATTTGGACGCGCCGGGGACGTAGGTCAAAATGACGATAGCGGAGCGATCCATACACGCGCGCGAGCCGGTGGCCGACCATGAGCAGAAACGCGTGGCCTTGGGCTATTTGCAGGAGGCTTGGGCGGAAGCACGACTCGACGGCATTGACGGCGATTGCCTGGCGCAGACCTGCCTGTTCGCCGCCTTCGCCGAGCTTGTCACGACCTATGGCGAAGACGTCGCGGCCACCTTCGCCGAAGGCCTCGCCACGCGAATTCGCAATGGCGAATTCTCGCTCGAACTGCGCCGGCAATAACACCCTCCGCCGCCGGACTTCCTTTTTCAGCACATCGTGACGCGTCAGCCCGGCCCATGCAGGCCGAAGTAGCGCTCGAGAATGGCGTCGACGTCGGCCGGATAGAACGGCTTCTTGAGGAAGCCGAGCGCACCCGACAAATGCGGGCGGCCGGAGGCGCCCCGTTTGAGCGACGACGTCATTATCACAATGGCAATGTCCGGGCGTTCGCGCTTGATCCCGAGCAGAATATCGGCGCCGTTGAGCCCCGGCATGTTGTAGTCGAGAAACACGATGCCGTAGCTGCTGTTGCGCAATTGGGTGAGCGCGTCGGTGCTGTCGGCGGCTTCGTGCACATCCAACTCGAAACGGCTGGCCGTCAGAATTTTGCGCACGATGCTGCGAAGCGATTCCGACTCTTCGACGATCAGAACCTGCGTGGGCATTCTCGCGCGGATGCAGATCTCGACCAGCTTGCCGGCAGGTGGCGGGAACCGGCAGCAAACCGTCGGTCTTATCGGGACGCGTGCTGCCGTTGGGAGCCGATACGAAGACCAGCGGCGCCGGCCGCTTGGCGCGCGCGGCCTTGATCACCGATGCCTTGCCAGCATCGTCCAATTCGGCATCCAGCACGCAAATATCGACGCCGCCTTTGCTCAGCGCGGCTTTGGCGGCGGCGGCATTGCCCGATTCAAAATCGATCGGAACAGATGCCTGTGCCGCGCCTTCCCGCCACAAGTCCTTGTGCGGCGGCACGGCCCCAACCAACACCATGCGGAGCGAAACAAGATCGCCGCTCATGAATCCCTAAGATCCCGATTCTTCCCGCTCCCGGCGAAAACCTCGCCGGGCAACGGTGATAAGCTACCGTTGATAAACACCCGTGACGGGTTTGCAATTCCACAGGAATCGATTGAATAAAAAGCCTGGGAAAAACTTTCGCGCTATGAAACCAGCAATAGGCGGAAAACGCGAACTGACGCGCCTTAGTTCGCCAAAGTTTCCAGGAATCGAACGCGTTCGCCGTGCGCCGGGGCGGTCAGACTGCCCTCCCACATCGCCTTGTGGCCACGGATCACGGTGCCGACCGGCCAGCCGGTGACGGTGACGCCGGCGTAGGGCGTCCAGCGGGCCCGTGAGGCGATCCACTTGTCGGTGATGGTTTCCCGCCGCTTGAGATCGACCACCGTGAGGTCGGCGTCGTAGCCGACCGCGATGCGGCCCTTGGCGGCAATGCCGAACACGCGCGCCGGCCCGGCGCTAGTGAGATCGACGAAGCGCAGCAGCGAAAGCCGTCCGGCATTGACGTGGTCGAGCATGATCGGGACCAGCGTCTGCACGCCGGTCATGCCGGAATGAGTCTTGGGATAAGGCTGCGCCTTTTCCTCGCGCGTGTGCGGCGAGTGGTCGGAGCCGGTCGAGTCGATCACGCCCTGCGCGATGCCGCGCCACAGGCCTTCGCGATGGCCGGCGTCGCGGATCGGCGGGTTGAGTTGGGCAAGCGTGCCGAGCCGTTCGTAGCATTCGGGCGCGGCGAGCGTGAGATGTGCTGGCGTCGCCTCCGCTGTAGCGACGTCCTTGTGATCGGCGAGAAAAACGGCCTCTTCCTTGCTGGTGACATGCAGCACATGCACGCGTTTTCCCGTCTCGCGCGCAAGCGCGATCAGCCGCTGCGTGCACATCAGCGCAGCCTGCGCATCGCGCCAGACCGGATGCGAGCTCGGATTGCCCTCGACTCGCAGGTTCATGCGCTCGCGCAGACGATATTCGTCCTCGGAATGGAAGGCGGCGCGGCGGCGGATGCTTTTGAGTACCGCGCGCACGCCCTCGTCGTCCTCGATCAGCAGCGAGCCGGTGGATGAGCCCATAAACACTTTCACGGCGCAAACGCCGGGCAGCATTTCCAATTCGCCCAAGTGCCAGGTGTTCTCGCGCGTGGCGCCGACATAGAAGGCAAAATCGCAATGCATCCGGTGATGGCCGCGTTTGACCTTGTCGGCGATTGCCGCGGCGTCGACAGTGAGCGGATCGGTATTCGGCATCTCGAACACGGCGGTCACGCCGCCAAGCACCGCGCCGCGCGAGCCGGATTCGAGATCTTCCTTATGAGTCAGGCCGGGCTCGCGGAAATGGACGTGGCTATCGATCACGCCCGGCAGCAAATGCAGTCCTTTGCAGTCGATCACCTCGCCGGCAGCGGCGCGCGACAGATCGCCGATGGCCGCAAACCGGCCGCCGCGAATGCCGAGGTCGCGCGCGCCCTCGCCGTCGTGGTTGACCAGGGTGCCGCCTTTGAGGATCAGGTCGTAGGTTTCCGCCATGTCGGACTTAGCTCGCATCGGGGCTTGAGGCCCAGCCAACAGCGCTTACGTTTCGGCGTGAGTTCTGGCAAGAGACTAGCCCAAGGGCCACCACGAGTATTCACATGCAGGCAGCGCTCCTCCCCGACCGCGGCGTCGTCAAGGTCGCCGGTGACGACGCCCGGCGGTTCCTCAATGGGCTTGCCACCAACGACATGGACAAAGTCGGCCCCGGCCATGCGATTTTCACGGCGCTGCTCACGCCGCAGGGCAAGATCATCGTCGATTTCATCGCCGCCGAAGCCGAGCCCGACGATGGCGGCGGCTTCTTTCTCGATTGCCCGCGGGCGCTAGCCGCCGCGCTGGTGGAAAAGCTCAATTTCTACAAGCTGCGCGCCAAGATCACCGTCGAGGACCTCTCACAAGCGCTCGGCGTGATGGCGGTGTGGGACGGCGCGGGCCTGAGCGACTTTGGCCTGTCCTATCCCGATCCGCGCCTGCCCGCGCTCGGAGCGCGCACCATCCTGCCGTCCGATCTCGCCGCCGAGGCCGCCGCCGATCTCGGTGCGACGCTGACCGATGCCGACGCTTACGACGCCCACCGCATTGCGCTCGGCGTGCCGCGCGGCGGCATGGATTTCACCTATGGCGACACCTTCCCGCACGAAGCCGACATGGACCAGCTCGCCGGCGTCGATTTCGAAAAGGGCTGCTATATCGGGCAGGAGGTGGTGTCGCGAGTCGAGCATCGCTCCAGCGCGCGCAGCCGCATCCTGCCGATCGGCTATGACGCGGTCGCCCCCTCCTCCGACTTGGCCGTTATGGCGGGCGAGAAGCAGGCCGGCACGCTGGGCTCGACAGCCAAAGGCCGCGGGCTGGCGCTGCTGCGGCTTGATCGCGTCGCCGACGCGCTGGAAAGCGGCACGCCGCTCAATGCCGGCGGCATCGCCATCCACGTCGTGAAGCCCGCCTGGGCGCGCTTCGCCTGGCCGGGCGAGACGAAACCATGAGCTCGGCTATTCTTCACGCCGACGGCCTGCCGCGCTGCTCCTGGCCCAAGCAGGACCCGCTCTACGTCGCCTATCACGACGAGGAATGGGGCGTGCCCGAATGGGACGACCGCGCGCTCTACGAGAAGCTGATGCTCGACGGCTTCCAGGCCGGGCTGTCGTGGATCACCATTTTGCGCAAGCGCGGCAACTTCCGCCGCGCCTTCGACGATTTCGTTCCGGAAAAGATCGCGCGCTATACGCCGAAGAAGGTCGAGCGGCTGATGCAGGATGCCGGCATCGTGCGCAACCGCGCCAAGATCGAGGGCGGGGTGAACTCGGCGCGCGCCTACCTCAAGATCATGGAGAGCGGGCCGGGGTTTTCCGACATGCTATGGAAGCACGTCGGCGGCACGCCGATCGACCATAAGCTCGGCAGCCGTTCGCGGCCGCCAACCGAATCCGATGAATCGCGGGCGATGTCCAAGGAACTCTTAAGTCACGGATTTAAATTCGTCGGACCGACCATCGTCTATGCCTTCATGCAGGCGGTCGGCATGGTCAACGACCATCTGGTGACCTGCCATCGCCACGCGGCCTGCGCCAAACTCGCAAAAGCCGCGAAACGCAAATGAGCAAGGCGCGCAAAGGGCCAGCAAAGGTCGCGCCGCGCGCCTGGCAACGCATGCTGTCCGGGCGGCGGCTCGACCTGCTCGACCCCTCGCCGCTCGACGTCGAGATCGAGGACATCGCGCACGGGCTCGCCCGCGTCGCGCGCTGGAACGGCCAGACCAAAGGCGCGCATATATTCTCGGTCGCGCAGCACGCGCTGCTGGTCGAGGCGTTGGCGCGCGCCAAGATGCCGCGGCTCGACGCGTCCGCCCGGCTGGCGGTCTTGCTGCACGACGCGCCGGAATACGTGATCGGCGACATGATCTCGCCGTTCAAGGCGGTGATTGGCGACAGCTACAAGGCGGTGGAGCATCGTCTGCTCGCTGCCGTCCACCTGCGCGTCGGTCTGCCGCCGACGCTGCCGGAGCCGTTGCGAAGCCTCATCAAAGCGGCCGACCGCGCCGCCGCCTACCTGGAGGCGACGAGGCTCGCCGGCTTCGAGACCGCCGAGGCGCGCAAATTCTTTGGGCCGCCGCCGAAATTTTCACGCGAGATCGAGCGCGACTACCTGACGCCCTGGCCAGCCGACACCGCCGAGGCGCGCTTTCGCGAGCGATTCAAGAAACTCCTGCGCGGCTGACTCTTTCTATTAGCCCATCGGCATCCTAGATACTCAATATGATCCACGTCTGTTCCCTCGTCCGCCTGCACGCCACCGTCGACGAGACCGGCGCGCGCCACATCGTCACTTTGTTGCGGCTGACCGACCGGGTCGAGCGGCCGCGGCATATCGCGCCCGAGAATCATCTCGTGCTGGCCGTCGACGACATTACGGCGCCGGTCGAGGGCTATACCGCGCCGGCCGATGACCACGTGCAACGGCTGATCGACTTCGTTGGCAAATGGGACCGTACGGCGCCCATGGTGGTGCACTGCTACGCCGGCATCAGCCGGTCGACCGCCGGCGCCTTTGTGGCGGCCTGCGCCCTCAATCCGCAACGCGACGAACTAGAGATTGCCTGGAAGGTGCGGCGCGCTTCGCGCACCGCGCAGCCGAATGCGTGCATCGTGACGATCGCCGACCGCCTGCTCAAGCGCGACGGCCGCATGGTGCGCGCGATCGAGACCATCGGCCCCGGCGACCACGCCATGGAAGGCGAACCGTTCCGCCTCGACGTTGGGTGACCTTCGCGCTTCGGGCTGCCCATTGCAGCTACGGCGGGTTCTGAGTGAAACGCGCGACCCGCGGAATAATTCGATAGCGCGGAGAATCAGCGTCTGAACAGAATGACCAAAATGACAATCACCAGTATCAGGCTGAGGCCCCCGCCATAGTAATAGAAATGGAGGGCCAACATAGAAGCCACCGCCACCGAAAAGGAGGACGAGAACAACCAATAATAGGATCAGGCCCATCGTCTTGCTCCTATGAAAGCGTACTTCTAGGCCGCCTTTAGTCTCTGTATGAGAAAGCTGATGGAAAACCTTTAAGCTCGCGCTCACACACAGCCTTGGTTTTTATCGCACTAAAATTGCCGTTGGATAATCCCGCATTGATTTGGATCAATGTAATTTCGCAGTGGCCGTAGCAGTTATTCTTGAAAGCGTTCGGCCAATGAGTCTTGGGGATCGGAATGGTCTAACGTCATGAGCATTGAGCATTTGTCATCCAACGCGGCCGTGCCTCCGAACGCCATATTTGAAAGCGGGGAGGCGCATACGGTCGCGAGCTATGAAAGCGAACTAACAATTCTTCGGGGAGCCGAAATCCGGCTGCGAGAGGAAATCGCCCACGATGAAGTTCTGCTTCGCCAAAAGGACGAGTTGATCAAACAACAAGAATTATTGAGCAGAGAGTCAAACCATCGACTGCTAAACGACCTGCAGATGATTGTAAGTCTGCTTTCGGTACAAAGCCGCGGGTCGGCGAGTTCTGAAGCCGCTTCACAATTAGCCGCAGCGGCCAGCCGCGTTGCCACGATCGGACGCGTCCACAGGCGTCTGCATAGATTCGATGGCGTGCAAACCATCGCACTCAAACAGTACCTTGAGGACTTCTGTTACGATTTTTCGATGCTGATGTCTTCGGAGCAAGTCATCGTCGTTGAGGCGGTTGAAATCAATCTGCCGAGCGCCACCGGCATTCCGCTCAGTTTCATCGTCAACGAACTGATCACGAATGCCATCAAATACGGCAAAGGCCCGATTACAGTCCGATTGGAGCCGAACCGGGAAAAGGGCTATGCCCTTTCGGTTCTCAATGATGGTCCAGTCCTATCGGAGGGATTTGATTTAGGCGCCAGCAAAGGCCAGGGGATGAAGATTATTCGATCCTTTGTCGAGCGTATTGGCGGCGAATTACGGCTTGATCGCGGCGATAACAACCAAGGCACGCGCTTCACGGTGCTGTTCTCTTAGCCGCTCATCTACCTGCGCTCGAATAGCCGCCCGCACCGTCGCCAGAAAGCCGAAACGGGTTCGCTATCAGCCTTGCCGCGGATCGTGACTAGTCGCCACCTGACAAATTCTCGGTTATGACTTCACGGCTTGGACGAATTCCGAACCGAAGCGCGGAGCCAACGTGACCGAGAAAAACTACGGCGTGGTGTCGCCCGAGATGCTCAAGTCCTATGACGGGCTCGGCTTCCTCAGGGCGATCATCGACGGCACGCTGCCCAATCCGCCGATCAGCGAAGTCCTCGGCTTCCACCTGATCGAGGTCGAGAACGGCCGAGCGGTGTTCGAAGGCCTGCCGGAATACCGGTACTATAATCCGATCGGCACGGTGCATGCCGGCTTCGCGGCGACACTGCTCGACAGTGCGCTCGGCTGTGCGATCTTCTCCACCCTCACCAAGGGTGATGCCTGGACCACGCTGGAGCTGAGATTAAATCTGGTGCGTCCGCTAACCAAGGACACCGGGCCGGTGCGCGCGGAAGGCCGCATCATCTATCGCGGCCACACGGTTGCAACCTCGGAGGGCGACCTGAAGGATCGCGCGGGCAAGCTCTATGCCCACGCCACCACGACCTGCATGATCTTTCCGGCGAAAAACTAAATCGTTCGGCTAGTTGTTATCGGCCGTGAACGACGGCCGCAGGCCGAGCGGGTGATTGCTGTGCGCGCTGCGGATCACATGCGCGCGGCCTTGGTTGCGAGTGAACTCGCAATAGGCAAAGCCCAGTCCCGCCACCGAGCCGCGGAAACTCGTCTCGCTGGTGCGGTCCAGATTGAAGCAGGGCTGGATCGGCAATCCGCGCAGCGAGGCGCAAACCGATTCGCCCCTCACCTGCAGCGTGCCGGCAGGCAACGCCGCGTAGCGCATCGGGCCCTGGCCCTGGAACTGGATGGAGCCGACCACGGATCCGTCGGGATGAACACGTCCCTGGCCGCGCGTGCCTTCGAAGCAGGTGTAGGAGAACATCTTGCCGATGACGAAACGGCGCGCTTCCTCGGCGCTCATCTCGCCAGCAATAGCGGGAACGGCGGCCAGCAGGCCAACCACCAATGCAACTTCCCGGACCATAACCGCACTCCGAATGACGCCACCGGTTTACAAAATTCACGGCCCGTATTTCAAGCCTTGCGAACTGTAACCGGCGTTCGTCGATAAATCCTGAACATGGTTAGCCGATTTTGACCACGATTCGCCCGCGAATTTGGCCGGCCAAGATGGCCGCCGCCGCTTCCGGAACTCCGGAAAGGCCTATTTCATGGGTCATTGCAGCTAATTTTTGGCGGTCAAGTTCGGTTTCCAGGCGTTTCCAGGCTTCCCGCCGGCGGCCTATCGGACACATGACGGAATCGATGCCGTAAAGACACACGCCGCGAAGAATGAAGGGAGCCACCGAGGCCGGCAGGTCCATGCCGCCGGCGAGCCCGCAGGCGGCCACCGCACCGCCATAGCGGGTCATCGACAGCAGGTTCGCCAGCGTGGTCGAACCGACCGCGTCGACCGCCCCCGCCCAGCGCTCCTTGGCCAGCGGCTTGGGCGGCCCGGCCAGATCCTTGCGTTCGACGATCTCGGCGGCGCCCAGCCCCTTCAGGTAATCGGCTTCCTGCGGCCGTCCGGTGACCGCGCTGACGCTGAAACCGCGCTTGGCCAGGATGGCGATAGCAACCGAGCCGACGCCGCCGGCCGCGCCCGTGACCGCGATCGGCCCGCGCTCGGGGGTGAGGCCGTGGCCCTCCAGCGCCATCACCGCCAGCATGGCGGTGTAACCGGCGGTGCCGATCGCCATCGCCTCGCGCGCGTTCATGCTCGCCGGCAACCTCACCAGCCAATCGCCCTTCACCCGCGCCTTCTCGGCATAAGCGCCGAGATGGGTCTCGCCGCAGCCCCAGCCGTTGAGGATCACCTTGTCGCCCGGCTTCCAGGCCGGGTGGCTGGAGGCCTCGACGGTGCCGGCGAAGTCGACGCCGGCGATCATCGGGAAGCGCCGCACCACCGGCGATTTGCCGGTAATGGCGAGACCGTCCTTGTAGTTGACGCAAGAATATTCGACGCGGACGGTGACGTCGCCGTCCATCAGATTGGCTTCGTCGAAATCGGTCAGCGCGACCCGGGTAGCTCCGTCCGATTTCTCGATCACGATCGCTTTGAATGTTGCCACGCTCGCCTCGCTGTTGGCCCGGACCACGGGCGGGTTTTCGCGCGCCCGCCGTCCGGGCGCAAGCGGCTCATACCGCCGAGGGGGCGAGCCGGCCGACCGGCTCCTCCACGATCGGCAGATTGATGATCGCCGACATCACGCCGAAAAATACCGCCAGCCACCACACCGGATCGTAGCTACCGAAATGGTCGAACACGAGACCGCCGAGCCAGACGCCGAGGAAGCCGCCGACCTGATGACTGAGGAAGGCAAAGCCGAACAACATGGCGAGCCAGCGCGTGCCGAACATAACCGCCACCAGACCCGATGTGGGCGGCACGGTCGACAGCCAGAGCAACCCGGTGACGGCGCCGTAGATCAGCGTCGCCGTGGCGCTGGCCGGCACCAAAACGAAAACCGCAATCGAGATCGCGCGGGCGAAATAGATGGCCGACAGGATGTAGCGTTTCGGCATGCGATTGCCGAGATAGCCCGACGTCACGGAACCGACGATGTTGAACAGCCCAATGGTCGCGAGCGTCCAGCCGCCGACTTCGGCCGACAGCCCGCGGTCGAGCAGATAGGCCGGCAAATGCACGGTGGTGAAGGCGAGTTGGAAGCCGCAGGTGAAAAAGCCGAGCACCAGCAAGACGTAGCTGCGATGCCCGAACGCCTCGGCCATCGCCTGCCGGAACGATTGCGGCGCCAGCGCCAGCTTCGGCGCGCCGCCCGCCGAACGCGGCGTCGCCAGCACGATCGATATCGGCAGGATCAGCAGCAGCAATCCGGCGAATACCGTCAGCGCCACATGCCAGCCGAATTTATCCATCAGCGCGACGGCCAGCGGCGAGAACAGGAATTGCCCGAACGAGCCCGCCGCCGTGCCGAAGCCGAAAGCCGTGGAGCGCCATTCCGGCGTCACTAGCTTGCCGAAGGCGCCGACGACGATGGTGAAGGCGCAGCCNNGTGGTCGCCGAAGCCATCATGTAAAGACCGATCGCGTAGAGCACGGCGCCGACCGACAGTACGCGCGGCGCGCCGTAGCGGTCGGCGATAGCGCCGGCGAACGGCTGTCCCACGCCCCACAGCAAATTCTGGATGGCAAGCGCAAAGGCAAAGACGTCGCGGCCCCAGTGATTGGTCTGCGACAGCGGCGTCAGAAAGAAGCCGAGCGAGGAACGCGGCCCGAAGCTGATCATAGCGATCAAGCAGCCGGCCGTCACGATCATCGCAGGCGTACGCCAAGCGACCGCTGCCGGCTTGCTAGTTGCGGATGGCACCGACATCGTAGGATCGCTCCGGCCACATTTTATTGACGTCTGCGCTGGCTGTCCGCGAGCGAAGAAGCGGAACATAGAGGCTCCGCCGGCCGATCAAAAACGAATTATCGTGATCGTACCCATTTGCGCCGCGCATGGCTCGGGCGCGGCCCCGGCTACATCTTTTTGACTTCCTCGGCCGTGGTCTTGGCATCGCCCCAATGCGGCTCGCCGGCACCGTTACCCCAGGCGCGCGGCCGATAGAAGATAAGCCCGCCGAGCCGATCCATCCGTTTCATCTCCCCGACCCAGTTCGGATGCGCCCAAGAGTCGTGATAGTGCGTGGACTTCGCCACTTCCGGCATCCATAGCTTGCCGTCGAGCACGTCGTGCGCGATGTGCTGGGCGCGCGCCCAGGCAGCCGGTTCTGTGATNNGCCACCGCAATCTGCGCGCGCACCGGCTCGTCGCGCGATTCGAAATATACCGCGTTGGCGAGACATTTCTCCGCCTTGACGCGCGTCTTGCCGGTGAGCGCCAGACGCTCGGTCGGCGATTTTGGATGCTGATCGACGCCGGTGACCTCGCCCTTGCTGGCGATGCTTTCGCCGGCCTGGTCTTCGCCGCTCGGCTGTGCCGGAGCGAGCGCCGATTGCTTGATGTCGGGATCGACCGACGCCAGCACCACCGGTGCGTGGCCCGGCGCCCAAGGCGCGAGCCGCTCCTGTCCCGCGGCCAGCGGATCGGCGCCGAAATAGATTTGCGAACCGTCCTCTGCGCCGGGCGGGTTTTCCGCGGCGGACGGATACCGCTCGGCCGTTTTCAATTGCTCTTCCGGAGTCGATGCAAATTCGTACTCCGAATAGGAATCAAAGCGGCCGTCGGCCTCCTCGCTCTTGAGCGGCGCGTCGGCTTGCACCTGCGGAACCGGCCCGATGGCCAGCAGCGGCGGCATGGGCGGCAGCGGTGCACGCGGCCGCGACAGCAGCGAATCGCGCTTGTCGTCGCGGTTGACGGCGGGGAATTGCAACGGCGCGTTCGGATCGCCGAGGAATTGCGAGGCGATCGATCCGGTGATGTCGGTCGGATCGAAATTCGCCAGCGCGTAAAGCGGCGGATGCGGGATGGACGTGCCGATCGGGCTCGGCATGCTGAAGGTGGCGGCATGGATGGTGCCGAAAGGCGAAGCGATCACATGCATCTGCGCGCGCGCGGCCACGCCCGGCTGGCGCACCAGCAGCGCGCCGAGATCCTGGAAACCGATCGTGTTGGGCAGCAATGCGAAGAGCAGCGCACCGAATCCGACCGACGCCTGTCTCCGCCGTCGACGCCTACGCGAAACCGCCATGACCCCGCTCACGCGACACAACAACATTTACGGCGCGCATGTCCGAAAACGTTTTCCATTTCTCGGAACCACGCGCACGCCGCGCACGCCGGAGGATTGCCGGCAATGCTACCGATTATTTTATGGACTGATTAACCTTGCGAACGCGTTAACCCTACGCGGCGGGGTTGGCCCGCTTGGCCGTTGTGAAATACCGCAACATGAAAGTTCCCCGCCAAGTTGGCGGGCAACGGCGGCGAAGAAAACATTAACCATGTCGCCACCGCGCGCGCCGGACGCGCCTCAGAACATTTTCACTTCAATGCCGGCCGCCAGCGGAATGAAAAACATCAACGCCAGCGCGATGGCGAAGCCGATAATCCGGGTTTGCATGGAGATCGGGGGCCCCGCCGCGCGGCCGCGTCGTGCATAGATTGCGCCCTCAAACAGCGCGAATGCGATCAGCACCCAGAAATAGGGCGCCAGGCCGATGGCGCGGCTTTGCGGCACCAGCACGATCACGCCACCGACGGCGATTCCAACGACGAGCGCGAAGGCGATAAAGATGCGGTCGGTGCTCACACGTCGCCCCAGCGGTGAATGTGCTTTTGTCAGGCCGTGCTGGCCGCGCTCTTGCCCAAAGCCGCTTGCGCGGCGGCGAGCCGCGCGATCGGCACGCGGAACGGCGAGCACGACACGTAATCGAGTTTGACTTGGTGGCAGAAGGCGACCGAAGCAGGATCCCCGCCGTGCTCCCCGCAGATGCCTACCTTCAGCTTGGGACGAACTTTGCGCCCGCGCTCGACACCGATTTTCACCAGTTCGCCGACGCCCTGCTGGTCGATCGACACGAACGGATCGCCTGGCAGAATGCCCCGCGCCGTGTAGATGCCGAGGAAGCTCGCCGCATCGTCGCGCGAAATGCCGAACGTGGTTTGCGTGAGGTCATTGGTGCCGAACGAGAAGAATTCAGCGCTCTCGGCGATCTCGCCGGCGAGCAGCGCGGCGCGCGGCAATTCGATCATGGTACCGACCTGGTAGGTGAGCTTGGCGCCGGTTTCCTTCTCGACCGCCTTCGCCATGGCGTCGATGCGCGCCTTGACCAGGTCGAACTCCATCTTGGTGGCGATCAGCGGCACCATCACCTCTGGCACCACCGGCTTGCCGGTGCGCTTGGCGGCTTCAACCGCCGCCTCGAAAATGGCGCGCGCCTGCATCTCCGCGACTTCCGGATAGGCGATGGCGATGCGGCAACCGCGGAAACCCAGCATCGGATTGAATTCGGCGAGTTCGCGCGCCCGGTCGGCGAGCTTTTTGGGATCGGCGCCCATGGCGGCCGCCACTTCGGCGATCTCCTCCTCGCCGTGCGGAAGAAACTCATGCAACGGCGGATCGAGCAGCCGGATCGTCACCGGCCGGCCGCCCATGATCTCGAACAACTCGACGAAGTCGGCGCGCTGCATCGGCAGCAGCTTGGCCAAGGCAGCGCGGCGCGACTTCTCGTCGTCGGCCAGGATCATCTCGCGCACCGCCTGGATGCGGTTTTCGTCGAAGAACATGTGCTCGGTGCGGCAGAGGCCGATGCCCTCGGCGCCGAAACGCACGGCGGCTTTGGCGTCGGCTGGCGTATCGGCATTGGCACGCACGCCGAGCTTGCGCACCTTGTCGGCCCAGCCGATCAGTGTGGAAAATTCGCCGGACAGCTGCGGCTCGATCATGTCGACCTTGCCGGCCAGAACCTGGCCGGTGGAGCCGTCGACGGTGATGTGATCGCCTTTTTTTAATGTCTGACCGCCGGCGGTCATGGTGCCCGTGGCATAGTCGACGCGCAGCGAGCCGGCGCCGGAAACACAGGGCTTGCCCATGCCGCGCGCAACCACCGCCGCATGCGAAGTCATGCCGCCGCGCGTGGTGAGGATGCCTTCGGCCGCGTGCATGCCGTGGATGTCCTCGGGCGAGGTCTCGACCCGCACAAGGATCACCTTCTTGCCGTCGGCTTTGAGCTGCGCCGCCTCATCGGGCGAGAACACGATCTCGCCGGAGGCAGCGCCGGGCGACGCCGGCAGGCCGGTGGCGATCACCTTGCGGTGCGCGCGCGGATCGATGGTCGGATGCAAGAGCTGATCGAGCGCCAGCGGATCGACGCGCAGCACCGCTTCGTTCTTGGAGATCAGGCCTTCATTGGCAAGTTCGACCGCGATCCGCAGCGCAGCCTTGGCGGTGCGTTTTCCAGAGCGGGTCTGCAGCATCCACAGCCGGCCCTGCTCGACCGTGAATTCGAGGTCCTGCATGTCGCGGTAATGACGCTCGAGCGCGTTGTAGATGCGCTTGAGCTCGCCATAGGCCTTCGGCAGCGTGGCCTCCATTGACGGCTTGTCGGAGCCGGCTTCGATGCGCGCTGCTTCGCTGATTTCCTGCGGCGTGCGGATGCCGGCGACCACGTCCTCGCCCTGGGCGTTGATGAGGAATTCGCCGTACAACTTCTTCTCGCCGGTGGATGGATTGCGCGTGAAGGCGACACCGGTCGCCGAGTCGTCGCCCATATTGCCGAACACCATGGCCTGCACGTTGACCGCGGTGCCCCAGCTTTCCGGAATATTGTGCAGGCGCCGGTAGGTATTGGCGCGCTGGTTCATCCAGGACCCAAACACCGCGCCGATCGCGCCCCAAAGTTGCTCGTACGGGTCCTGCGGAAATGGCTCGCCGCGTTCCTGCTGCAGCCGCTTCTTGTAGAGTTCAACCAGTTCGGCCCAATCGTCGGCGGTGAGATCGGTATCGAGCGAGTAGCCCTGCCGCTCCTTGTGGCGGTCGAGCAATTCCTCGAAATGCTCGTGGCCGACGCCGAGCACTACGTCGGAATACATGGTGATGAAGCGCCGGTAGCTGTCATAGGCAAAGCGCCGGTCGCCGGATTGCTTCGCCAGCGCCGTCACCGTCTCGTCGTTGAGGCCGAGATTGAGCACGGTGTCCATCATGCCCGGCATCGAGGCGCGGGCGCCGGAGCGCACTGACACCAGTAGCGGGTTACTCTTGTCGCCGAAAATCTTGCCGGTGATGCGCCCGACCTGGGCCAGCGCCTTCTCGACCTGGGCGCGAAGCTCCTTCGGATATTGCTGCTTGTTGGCGTAGTAGTAGGTGCAGACCTCGGTGGTGATGGTGAAGCCGGGCGGCACCGGCAGGCCGAGATTGGCCATTTCGGCAAGGCCCGCGCCCTTGCCGCCCAGGAGATTGCGCATATTGGGTTTGCCCTCGGCGCGGCCGCCGCCGAAGCCGTAGACCCATTTGCCCTTGGGCGGAGCAGCCCCGGCGGCCGCCTTGGGCTTTGCTTTGGAAGCCTTCCGGATGGGTTTTTTGGCTTTCGCGCCGACGCGTGGGGATTTTCGTTTGGCCATGGCTCAAAAAATATTGGAGGAGCTGAGGGCCCTTAAAAGCACCGCCAGCATCGCCGACGCAAGCCCGTAATCTTGCTTACTTGATAAGTCCAAGCCCAATCACGCCGACCACGATGAGGTAGGCGGCGACGATGAAATTAAGCAGGCGCGGGATAATCAGAATAGCGATCCCGGCGACGAGTGCGACGATGGGCTGCAGATGCGTAATGCCGATGACCATGACGGTATCCTTTTGCTAGCTCCTTGGTGAAACGACGATGCGGGCATGCGGGTTCCTTATAACTTGATCCGTCACCCTGAGGTGGCCGCCGACAGGCGGCCCTCGAAGGACGACGGTCAATTCTTGAAGGACTTTGGCCGATCATCCTTCGAGGCTCGCCGCTAAGCGGCTCGCACCTCAGGATGACGGAATATTACCCCTCGATCTGGGAAAAATCCGCCACCGCGCGGGTGGTTTCGCGAATTTCGTTGAGCAGCATGAGGCGGTTTTCACGCAAGCTTTTGTCATCGACATTGACGGTGACCTTCTCGAAGAAGGCGTCGACCTTGGGGCGCAGCTTGGCCAAGGCGCTCATGGCGGCGGCGAAGTCCTCCTTGGCGACGGCGGCGGAGGCTTCCTCCTTGGCGAGACTGACGGCTTCGGCCAGCGCTTTTTCTTCCGGCTCCGCGAGACGCTTAGCATCGGGCGCGCCGGCGTAGCTCTTGTTGTCCTTCTTCTCTTCGATGCGCAGGATGTTGGAAGCGCGCTTGACGCCGGCCAATAAGTTCTTGCCGTCGTCGGTATCGAGAAATTTGCCGAGCGCCTCGACCCTGCGCACGATCAGCAGCAGATCGTCCTGGCCATCGAGAGCGAACACGGCGTCGACCAGATCGTGCCGCGCGCCGTTCTCGCGCAGCGTGACCTTGAGGCGGTCGGCGAAGAACGCGAGTAAATCGTGGGTCTGTTTGAGATAGGAATGCGCCTGCACCAATACGGGGCCGGCCAGTTGCTTGGCCTTCGCCGACACCAGCACTTCGAGCTTCATCGCCAGTTCGATGTCGGTCGCGCTCAAATTCAAGATTTGCTCGTTCAGTGGGTGCAGTAGCGCGATGGCTTCCGCCAAATTTTCATCGCGGCGGACCGCGCTGAAGTGCCGCCACAGCTGCAAGCGCAGCGGCAGCCGCAATTCGTTTTCGATCACGATGCGGATAACGCCGAGCGCGGCCCGCCGCAGCGCATACGGATCCTTCGATCCGGTCGGCTTCTCGTCGATCGCCCAGAATCCGACCAGCGTGTCGGCCTTGTCGGCCAGCGCCACCGCAATCGACACCGGGTCGGCGGGGACAAGATCGTCGGGGCCCTTCGGGCGGTAGTGATCCTCGATAGCATGCGCGACCGCTTCGTCTTCGCCCTGCGCCTCGGCGTAATAGCGCCCCATCGAGCCTTGCAGCTCGGGAAATTCGCCGACCACGTCGGTCAGCAGGTCGGCCTTGCACAATTGCGCGGCGCGCTCCGCCTTGGCGGCATCGGCGCCGACGATCGGCGCCAGCCGCCCGGCGAGCGCAACGATGCGCGCGATGCGCTCGGCCTGCGAGCCGAGCTTCTCGTGGAACACGATGTGCTCGAATTTCGCCAGCCGGTCTTCCAGCCGCGCTTTCAAATCGGTCTCGTAAAAGAACTTGGCATCGGACAGCCGCGCGCGGATGACGCGCTCGTTGCCGGCGACGATTGCCTTGCCGCCATCCGAGGCTTCCTCGTTGGCGACCAGGATGAACTTGTTGGCGAGCCTGGCGGTGGCGGCGTCGCGCAGCACGAAGCATTTTTGGTTGTTGCGGATGGTGGCACGGATCACCTCCTCGGGGATCGCCAGATACGCCGCGTCGAAGGAACCCATCAGCGTCACCGGCCATTCCACCAGGCCGGCGACTTCGGCGAGCAGGCCGTCGTCCTCCAACAGATCGTAGCCTTGCGCGAAAGCCAGATGCTTGGCGTCGATGAGGATCAAGTCGGCGCGCCGCGCCGGATCGAGCACCACCTTGGCCGCCTCGAGCTTGGCGACGTAGTCGTCGAAACGCCGCACCTTGATCGCGCCGGGCGCCATGAAGCGATGGCCGCGCGTTTCATCGGAAGCGGCGATGCCGTCCACGTTGAACGCGACGACGTCCGGCTCCTCGGTTTCCGGCCCGAAGGTGGCAAGGATGGAATGCAGCGGGCGCACCCAGGTCAGCCTGCCGCTGCCCCAACGCATCGACTTCGGCCAAGGGAAGCCGCGCACCACTTCGGGGATCATCTCCGCCAGCACGTCGAGCGCGGGGCGGCCGGGTTTCTCGATCACCGCCAGATAGAAGTCGCCTTTCTTGTCGGGCTGCACTTTGGCCTGGTCGATTGATGTCAGGCCTGCCGCCTTGAGGAAGCCGGCGATGGCCTGCGCGGGCGCGCCGACGCGCGGGCCCTTCTTCTCTTCCTTGATGTCGGGCTGTTGCACCGGTACGCCATGTACCGACAGCGCGAGCCGGCGCGGCGTGGCGAAGGCCTTGGCGCCTTCGTAGACGAGCCCGGCCGCCACCAGCCGGTCGGTGACCATTTTCTTCAAATGCTCGGCGGCGCGCGCCTGCATGCGCGCCGGGATTTCCTCAGACAAAAATTCAAGCAGCAAATCGGGCATGTCGGCCAAGCTGTCAAAACGTGAACGTCGCGCGGGGTCTGCCTAGCAAGACGGCTCATGGATGTCACCCGTGCCGCCTATACCTACCAGCCTCCCCCACCGCCGCCTCCGCCGCCCGAGCCACCACCACCACCGGAACCGTTGGAACTGCTCACGCCGCATCCGGTCAACACGAGTGCGACGAGGACGAATACCAGCAACTTGTGCGTGTGACGGCGGCGGAAGCCGAGAAGCCCAAGGGGAAGAGCGAGGCTCAGGAGGCGCGCTGCGACTTTCCATCCCGCCGGTGTGGAACCGGGAGCAGGAATCAGGGAAGCGGAGGTCGCGACGCCGGTCGCGATAGTGACGGTGACGCTGGAGGTGTTCGCGCTGGAGACGGCAACGCTGGTGGGGTTCAGGGAGCAGGTGGAGTTTTGCGGTGGGCCGGCGCAGGTGAGCGCGACGGTCCCGGTGGTTCCGCCGAGGCCGGAGAGCTGGAGGGCGAAGGTGGCGGTTTGGCCGCTGGTGACGATGGCTGTAGAGGAGCCGCTGACGGAGAGGCCAAAGTCCTGGCCCTGGCCCGAAAGAGTAACGGTAAGAACTTTGGGCAGATTTGTAGCGGTAATCGTTACAGATCCGGAGGCGGAGCCAGCCGCGGGGGGCGAGAACGTGACGCCGAGCTGGCAGGCAGCGCCAATGGAGAGACTGGCCGGGCAGTTGTTGGTGGCGAGGATGAAGCCTGGAGAGACGGACACGGCAAGGCTGGGGAGGTCGAAGCCGCCGCTGTTGGTGATGGCGACGGTTTGCACACCGCTGGTGGTTCCGACGGCATACCCGCCGAAGGCGATGGAGGCGGGCAGGGCCGAGGCGCCGGGGGGGGCGACTCCGGTGCCGGCGAGCGCGATGGTCTGAGAGCGAAATTTATCTGTCACCGTGACGCTGCCGGATTCGGAACCAGCAACCGAGGGCGCATACGAGACGGAAAGCGTGCAGGAGGCCTGGGGCTGGAGCGTGATGCCACAGTTGTTGACGGCGCTGAAGTCGCCGGTGGTGGCGACGGCGATGCCGGTGAGAACCTGATCGCCGCTGTTGGTCAGCATGATTGGCTGCGGGGCGCTGGTGGTGCCGGTCTGCTGGGGCGCGAAGGTGAGCGCAGAAGGGGTCAGCGAATCCGTCGGCGGGTTCTGACCGGTGCCGGAGAGAGGAGCGGTCTGGGCTCCAACGGAATCGACGACCGTGAGGACGCCGGTGCGGGTCCCGGAGACCGTTGGGGTGAAGACAATGCCGAGGGTGCAGCTGTCGTTCGGGGCGATGGAGGCGCCGCAGGTATTGGTGGAGACAGAGAAATCACCGGTGGCGGTTTCGCTGGTGAGGGTAGCGGCCACGCCGCCGGTGTTGGCGATGGTGACGTACTGCGGNNTAGAGGGTGAGAAGCCCGGTTGCTGTTCCTCTCTGCGAGGGATCGAAGGTGACGGAGACCTGGCAGGTCCGATGGAGATCGAGCGACTGGCCGGTGCAGGTGTCGGTCTCCATGAAGTCGCCGGTGATAACGAGACTGGAGACGTTCAGGTTGAGACTGCCGGTATTGGTGAGGGTGATGGTCTGGGCAGCGCTGGTGGTCTGGACCTGCTGATCGGCGAAGGTGAGCGATGTGGGAACGATAGAGGCCGTAGTGGGCGCGATGCCGGCGGTAACGAGATCGACTTCCCAGATGCCGCGACCCGAGGTGGCGGCGCGGAGTTTCTGCGTCGCGCCCTGGTTAAAGGCCATGAGGCCGATGACGGGAGAAGTTGGAAGGGCGCTGCCGAAGAGGTTCCAGCAGGCGCCGCTCGACGCCACACAGCTGGAGACATTCATCGTGAAGAAGACGCCGGCGTCGGTTGCAACGTAGACGATGTTGGCGTCGTTGGGATCGACGAGGAGGCTGTTGGCCGGAGACGAGGGGAGACTGGAGCTGATGTTGGCCCAGTGCGCGCCCGCATCGGTGGATCGATAGACGGTGGGGATGAATGCGGAGGTGCCGGAGACGCCGCGTACGGTGACGTAAACGGTCTGGCCGGTGGGGTCGTGCGGATCGGGGACGATGCTGGATATGCCGTATCCGGCAGCATTGAAGTGACCGCCGAATGATCCCTGATTGGTGACGGGGGAGGCGAAGCGATCGATCCAGGTGGTGCCGGAGGCCTGGGAATCGTTGTTCACGGCGGCGGTAAGGACGTGGCCTGCGATCAGGGCACCGCCATCAAGAGATGCGGCCATGCCGACGTAAAGCTGTTCGGCTCCGTTGCCGGCGAGGGAACCGCTGGAGATGGGAGCAGCGGCGATGGCGCTAATCTGGGCGTTGCCGTCGCAATTCGGCTGGTCCACGTTGTCGAGCATGCTGCTGAGCAGGTTCTGCTGGCTCCAGCCACTGCCGGTGGCGGGACCGCGCCAGACACGGCAGGTGCCGAGGATGATGTTGGCGGGGTTCTGCGGATCGAGGATCCAGGGTGCGGGGATGGTCTGGAAGTCGTTCTGGACCTGGGCTTCGCCGATGGCGACGGTACCGAAGCCGGCGAGGTTGCAGGCGGCGCCCTCCGTACAGCGGTTGATGCCGACGCCGCCGATGGAGGTGGCGTACCAGTTGAAGGGACTCTCCGGGTCGATGGCGACGGCGTCACCCTCGCCGTTGAGGACCTGAGGCCACGGGGTGGTCAAATCTGCGCTGGGAGCGGCTGTTCCGAGGGGGCCGAGGGCCGCCAGCCACGTGGAGGGAGTGGCGGGATCCTGGGCGAAACCGGCGATCTGCGCGAGAGAGCCCAGGCCGCTGTTGAGGTTCTGGAAATGGCTGGCGTCGTCGGTGGAACAGACGGTCTTCTGCTGATTGACCGCATCGATGGATCGCCAGAGGCCACCATCGTTGCCGAAGTAAAGCAGGCCGGTGGAGCCGAAGGTGGTGTCGACGGCGTGCTGGCTGGGAGCGAGCTGGGCGGCGGCACAGCTCTGGGTGTTCGTGGTGTTGCGCCAGACGCAGCTGTTGGCGAGGCTGCAGCGCCAGATGTCCTGGGTTCCGGCGAAGAGGAGGGTGTCCTGCTGCGAAGGCACGGCGGTAAGCCAGAAACTGGAGTCGGCCTGGGCGAGGGTACCGCTGCCGGCGGGCGACTGGAGAGGGTTGTCGTCGATTTTCGTGGCGAACTGGACGGTGGAAGAGGAGCAGCTGCCGGATTTCAGGTGGCAGGCATCCTGCCAGAGGCCCTGGTCGAGGTTATTGGTGTCGACGGAGAGCGCGTACATGTCGCCGGTGGAGGGCTGGACGGCGAGGGCGCCGCGAAAGAGCGGACAGGCGGGAGAACCCTCCGCGCCGGCATTCGTGGGGCACCTGGCCAGGGTGAGGTTGGCGCCGGGCTGGTTGGCGAGGCGGGTCCAGGTGATGCCGTCGAGCGACTCATAGTATCCGTGGAAGCGGATGGCGGCGTAGAAACGCTGGCGGATGGGATTCCAGACCACGGCGGTGGCGGCATTGCCGAGCATGCTGAGGTATTGCTCGCCCTGAAGGACCTGGGTTCCGTCCTCAAGGGTGGCCAGGTGCCAGGTAGTGCCGGCATCCTGGGAATAGTAGACGCCGAGGGTGTTGAGTTTGCTGAGGGAATTGACGATGGTGGTGATGTTGCCGGGTTCGGAGACGGCGGCGACAACGAGGTTGGGGGTGGTTGTGCTCCAGGCGTATCCGGCGATGGCGGTGCCGAGAAGGTCGTAGCTGACGCCATATTGGCTGACCGCGGTGATCCAGGTCATGTTCCAGGTATTGCCGCCGTCGGTGGAGCGGAGGAAGCCGGCGCCGTACCAGGAGTCCGAGCCACTGTTGGGGTCGCCGGTGCCGGCAAGGATGACGCCGGTGCCGCCCGGCTGCACGGAGACGGCGCCGACGCTCAGCGAAGTCAGGAAAGAGGAGGACCAGACGCTGAGGTTGTCAGTGAGGGGAGTAAAGGTGACGCTGGAGGGGCTGGCGGCGGCGTTGGTGGACTTCCAGACTCCACCGCCTTCGGTGCCCAGATCGACGGTGTTGCCGGTGGAATCGGAAGGATCGGCGGCAATGCTGAGGACGCGTCCGGAGACGAGATTCCAGGCCGAAGTGCTGACCTGTGGCGGGCCGATGGAGTTCCAGACTGCGGAGGGGGCAGGAATGGCCGCGGGTAGGGGCTGGGTGGATGGTCGTGTCTGTGCGAACAGGCTCAGAGCGGCGGCGGCGAGCAGGAGGACAGGCAGCAGCGCCGAGGTACGGCGGTTGCAGCGGATCCGGGTCCGCGCGGATGGCGATAACGAATCGGGCTCAACAACGGCGCCCGGCCGAAGGTCAGGCGCCTGCGTACGACTCCCCACAGAGTTCACCGCGAGTACAGTCAGGTTTCCGCACGTGGGCCGCCTGCGTGGTAAGGGCAATGGAGTGCAGGCGACTCCGGGAGGATGTGCCTATTATTCGGAGCTGGGTGGGGAGGAGGGCGCTTAATTTGGTTAGCGCAGGTATCGGTGGTACTGCGGCAGGTTCGAATTGGGAAGGAGACGCGGGGGCTCAGGAGTGGGACCACGCAGGAAGCGCCGCACGTCCGCCTGGGGGACGCGCGGCGTGATGTGCTTACAGTTCCTGGTTGACTCCAGCGGTAACCGGATAGGCGATGGGGTTGGGTATGGAGTGGCCGACCGAAGCGGAGGGAAACTTCTCAGCGCGAATGCAGGCGGCATGCTCGTACTGCATGATGGTCGCCGCGGATTCAGCCGCATTGTCTTTGGAAAAGAGGCAGGCGGTAGCGGTCCGCCAGAGGAGCTTCAGATCGCTGGACAGGGTGGCAGTGCGCAGATATTCGAGATCGAGATGAGCCTTGGCGGGCTTGACAAAGGTTTCGTAGAAGATCTCGAGCTGGTCTTCCGGAATCTCGGAGAGAAACTCTTCCTCGTTGCGAAAGGCGAGGGTGGCGGCACCCGTGATGCCTGGACGGCAAGTCATGCGCAAGGCTTCGTGGTGGGGCAGTTTGGGCCGGGGGCCGACGAGGGACATGTCGCCGCGAAGAACGTTCCAGAACTGCGGGAGTTCGTCGAGCTTGTACCGGCGGAGGAAGGCGCCCACTGGGGTAATGCGAATATCCCCGCTGACGGTAATGGAGGAATTGTTGCCCTTCATAGGGCACATGGAGCGAAACTTATAAAGGATGAACTCGCGGCCATTGCGTCCCATGCGGCGCTGGCGGAAGAAGACGGGACCCGCGGATCCGAAACGCACGAACAGCGCGGCTAGAAGCATGAGAGGCGAGAAGGCGATCAGGGCGATGAAAGCGACAGCGATCTCGAGGGTACGGCGGAAAGCAGAGAGGGCCCATGCACTGGCAGGCACAGATGTGCCGGAGGCAGCCGCACGGGAGGAATCAGTACGGTGAGCCAGGATTTTTGCAGTACGATCGGGCGAACCAAGGCGCATGGCACCTGCTGACGCGTCAGAGGTGTCGGAGGAAAACACATTATCAAATGAAAGCGAACTCATTCCCACCCATCACAACTTTGGCGTTCTGACTTTCGCAAACCAGAGGAAGAAATCAGCGGTTCCGGCGGGTTCTCTCGATGGAGTATGTACGAATGTGTAAGTTGTTACTGAATTGTAATCAAGAGGCTTTGGTGTTTCTGGCTGCAGTATACCGTGGGAGCCCGGAGATCAAGGATCAAAATCGATCACGCGAGCACCGATGTCACGTGACGATCATTACGACAATAACGTCCACCAATGGCGCACATCAATCCCCCAAAGGTATACAAGGCGATACGTGGCTGGGCGCATGCTAGACTGTGGTCACAGGGGATTCTCCTCGCACGAATCAATGAAACCAACCGCTTCGCGGCGCAGCTTGCGTCTCTTTTTGACTTCGTGCATTACCTTCGTATGATGAGACCCTTTCCGTTGGTGCTGGCCGCCGCGTGGCTGTTAGTCGCCGTCTCTGCACGGGCCCAGGAGATTCCCGGCAATTCGCAGAATCCTGCGACGGGTGTGGACTGCTCGGACCCACTCCTGGCGAACTCGTCACAATGCGCGTCATTTTCAGAGAATCAGATGCAGGGTACGCCGACGGGTTCATCGATGGGTTCATCGGCAGGTTCATCCATTCCTTCACTGCAGATGAATCCGCAGGAGCCGGGGTTTTTTCAGTATCGGGACATCGACAACCTGGGCCGCCAGTCGACGCGACAGCCGACGCAGATCACATTTCCACCCGAGCCGCTGACAGAATTCCAGAAGTTTATTGCGTCCACAACCGGGCAGATTCTACCGATCTACGGAGCGGATTTGTTTCGCCAGGTTCCTTCGACCTTTGCGCCGGTGGACATGGCTCCAGTCCCTCCCGATTACGTTATCGGCCCGGGCGACGAACTCCGCATCCGTGTCTGGGGACAGGTCAATTTCAGCGCGGATGTGCGCGTGGACCGCTCGGGTGAGGTCTACCTGCCGCAGGTGGGGCAGGTGCACGTAGCGGGGATGCCGTTCTCGGCACTGGATTCCCATTTGCGGTCGGCGGTGAGCCGGGTTTACAAGAATTTCGATCTGACGGTCGACGTCGGGCAGATTCGGGCGATTCAGGTTTATTTCGCCGGCGAGGCGAGGCGGCCGGGGGTTTACACCGTGAGTTCGCTGAGCACGCTGGTGGACGCTCTTTTCGCCAGCGGAGGACCTTCGACGAGTGGCTCGTTCCGGCACATTCTTCTTCGGCGCGCCGGGGTCGACGTGACCGATTTCGACCTTTACTCGCTGCTGGTACACGGAGACAAGTCGAAGGACGTGAAGCTGGAGAACGGCGACGTTCTGTTCATCCCGCCGGCTGGTCCTCAGGTGGCGGTGACGGGCAGCGTCATGAAGCCTGCAATCTACGAGCTGCGAACCGGCGAGACGCTGGAGGACGCGATTGAAGATGCGGGCGGCGCGTCAGGAGTGGCGGCGCAGCGGCGGGTTTCGATCGAGAGGATCGACGAGCATCGCGACCGGTATGCGATGGAGGTTGCCTGGGACAAGGCCGGATTGGCGACGCCGCTGGCCGAGGGCGATCTGTTGTATGTGTTTTCGATTATCCCGCGCTATCAGATGACCGTGACGATGCGGGGAAACATCGCGAATCCCGGGCGGTTCGCATGGCACGAAGGAATGCATGTCAGCGATCTGATTCCGGACAAAGATTCCCTGATCACGCGGAACTACTGGTGGAAGCGGGGGCAGCTCGGGCTCCCCGGGCCGGAGTTTGAGCCGTTGCAACGGTTGCCGAATCTGCGCCAGCCGACGACGGCGACCGAGATTCCACGGCGGCTGCTGACTCAGCCGCAAGTCCCCAGCGACGCTGCAGCGCGCGGCGACACGCAGCCGGGGCAGACGGGCCAGTCGGGGCTGTCGAACGATCTGACGAACTCCCAGGCGGACCAACTGAGTCAGCCTGGGCAGAACGACCTTTCCTCTCAGGGGTCGGCGGCAGCGGCCGGGCAAATGGGCACGATGTCGGCGCGCAACCTTCCAGCCTCGCAGCGCGCCGGGAGCGCGTCGCTGGCTGCCGGGCAGCTGAGCGGACCGGCGCTGGCGATGGAGGGGGAGCACACTGAAGTAGGACCGATAGCGCCGGAGATCGACTGGGACTACGCCGTGATCGAACGTCTCGATCCAGACACGCTGAAGACGGTGCTGCTTCCTTTCGATCTGGGAAAGCTGGTGCTGCAGCACGATGCAAGCCAGAACCTTCTGCTGCAGCCGGGCGATGTTGTATCTATCTTTTCGCAAGGCGACATCCGGGTTCCGGTAGCCCAGCAGACGAAATTCGTCCGCCTGGACGGGGAGTTTGTGCATGCCGGTGTTTACACGGCGCTACCGGGCGAAACGCTGCGGGATTTGGTGCAGCGTGCGGGAGGTTTTACGGCGGGCGCATACCTGTACGGTTCAGAATTCACCCGCGAATCGACACGGTCGATTCAGCAGCGGCGGATGGACGAGTACGTAGAAGCTCTGGAGATGCAGATGGAGCGGGGCAATCTTTCGCTGGCGGCGGCGGCGACGGCCAACCCGGCGCAACTGGCCAGCGGAGCCGCGGCCCAATCCAGCGAACAACAGCTGCTGGGACGGTTGCGGCAGATGCGGGCCACAGGGCGCGTCGTGCTGGAGTTCAGAGCGGGCAGCAACGGCATCGACGCGCTTCCGGACATCGCGCTGGAAGATGGAGATCGCTTCGTGGTTCCTCCGGTGCCCGCCAGCGTGAACGTGGTGGGCGCGGTGTACGACCAGAATTCTTTCCTGTATGAGACGGGACGGAGGGCGGGGACCTATCTGCACCTGGCGGGCGGNNATCTGGGGCAACGAGTTCGACAACCTGCGGATGAACCCTGGCGATACGATCGTGGTTCCAAACAAGACGTTCAAGCCGTCGCTGCTGGGGGGCATCATGGGCTGGTCGCAGCTGTTCTCCCAGTTTGCGCTGGGAGCCGCGGCTCTCAGTGTGGTTCAGTGACGGGGCAGGTGTGCCTGTTGAGCCTGTAAGATAACGGTGTCAGGCAAGCCGGCAGACCGGCAGCAATTGATGGCAACTGAGACACGTTATTCCGATCTCGAGGAGCGCGCGGGGGGCCTGCCGCCGGCGAGGCCCGCGGATTCCGGCAGTAAGGATGAGATCTCACTTCTCGATTTGCTCATCGTGCTGGCCGAGCGCAAGCGGCTCATTCTCCTGATCACGGTGGCGTTTGCGGTTGTGGCTCTCATCGTGTCGCTGATTCTGCCTATCTGGTACACGGCAGATGTGACCATATTGCCGCCACAGCAAAACCAGTCTCTGGGATCGGCAATTGCATCGCAGTTGGGGAGCCTCGGCTCGATGGCCGCGCTGGCCGGCGCGGGCAGCAGCCTGGGCCTGAAGAATCCGAACGATATGTATGTGGCCATGCTGAAGAGCGAGACGGTCGAAGACGGCATGGTGCACGATTTCGACCTGCAGCGGGAGTATCACAAAAAGCTCTTGTCCGATGCGCGCAAGGCCTTCGAGAAACACGCGACCGTGGATGGGTCGGGCAAAGATGGGCTGATCCACATCTCAGTGGAGGCACGGAGCCCGGACCGTGCTGTGCAGTTGGCGAACGGCTACGTGGACGAGTACCGGAACCTTTCGCAGCATCTGGCGATGACCGAGGCACAGCAAAGGGCTCTGTTCTTCCAGCAGCAGCTGGAAGAGGCGAAGAATAATCTGGCCAGCGCGGAAGTGGCGCTGCAGAAGACCGAGCAGACAACGGGGCTGATCGAACTGGACAGCCAGGCGCGAGCGCTGATTGCATCAGCCGCGACCCTGCGAGCGCAAATCGCTGCCAAGGAAGTACAGATCCAGGCGATGAAGACCTTCGCTTCGGGCGGGAACGCGCAGCTGATCGAAACCGAACAGGAGCTGGCGGGCATGCAGGCACAGCTGGCAAAGCTGGGCGGCGCGGAGGACAACCCGAACGCGCTGATTATGCCGAAAGGGAAGCTGACGGAAGGGGGGCTGGAGTACGTGCGCAAGCTGCGCGACGTGAAGTACTACGAGACGATTTTCGACATCCTGGCGCGGCAGTTTGAGATTGCGAAGCTGGATGAGGCAAAGGAAGGCTCGCTGATTCAGGTTGTCGATCCAGCGGTCCGGCCGGACCGGAAATCCTTTCCAAAGCGCACGATTATTGTTCTCATTTCGACGTTCGCGGGCCTCTTCGTGGGAATTCTGGCCGCACTGGTGCAGGCGGGCTGGACCCGGCTGAAAGAGGATCCTGAGTCCCGCGGCAAACTGAATTTGCTGCGCCTCGCCCTGCGGAGCAAGGGCCCATCGACAAGCTGAGGGACCGCGACGGCAGTCCGGCTATTCCGGCATATCCTTTGACCCCGCGATGGTGAGCTTCGCCGAGATGCCGCCTGCAGTGGCTTTCGTTTCGGGCGAAGATCCTCCAACATAGATCCGATATTCTCCGGCGCGCACGGCACGATGGCCGTCGCTGTCCACTTCGCTGAGGTTGCGGGGATCGAGGCGGAAATGCACGACGGCGCTGGCGTGGGGCGCAAGGTACACGCGCTCGAAGCCTTCGAGACTGCGCAGCGGATAGCCGTTGCCGGCGGGCGGGATGAGATAGAGCTCGGCGACCTCGTCACCGGCACCGCTGCCCGTGTTCGTGACTTTGACCTCGGCGGTGAGCGGATCGCCTGCGGCGAGCGAGCTGGAAGCTAGTTTGAGATCCGAGAAGCTATAGGTCGAGTAACTCAGACCATAGCCGAAGTTATAGAGTGGTTCGCCAGTGAAGTATCGATAAGTGCGATCCTTCATGCTGTAGTCGGTAAAGGGCGGGAGCTGCGAGTCCGAGGCGTAGAAGGTGACGGGTAGCCGGCCGGAAGGGTTGGTCTTTCCGGTGAGAATATTGGCGATGGCTTCGCCGCCGGCCTCGCCGGGGTACCAGGATTCGAGCAGCACGGCCGCGTGCTCCTTCGACCAACTCATGGCGATAGCGCTGCCGCTCATGAGGACAACGACAACGGGCTTACCGGTGGCAGCGACAGCGTCGAGCAGATCTCCCTGCGTCTTCGGCAGGTCGATATCGGTGCGGTCGCCGCCGTCAAAGCCAGCGACGTGCACAGGCATTTCTTCGCCCTCGAGGTTGGGGGAGATGCCGACGAAGGCGAGGACGATGTCAGAATCCTTTGCGGTTTGGACGGCTTCGTTGCGGAGGACGTCGGCGGGGGCGTGCCACTCGAGGGTGATGGCCGCGCCCAGCAGTTGCGCCTTGAAGACGTATTCGATGCGGATGTCGTGCGGATGGGTATCGGTGAGGTCGAGGTCGACGGTGGGATCGGGCTCACCGCGGCGGTTCTGGGAAGGATGCTGGGTGCTGTCGTAGACCTGCTTGCCATCGAGCCAGAGGGCGTAGGTTTCGTCGTTGCCGCAGCGGTAGCAGCGCCCTCGCTTGAAGGCGAGCTGGTAGTGGCCGGACGCGGGCGGGGTGAAGACACCGGTCCAGCGAACGCTGTAGTTGGTCTCGCGGAGCTGCGGAACGGGACGGGCGGCGTTCCAGTCGAAGTCGATCTCTTTGTCGATGCGCGTAACAGCTGGCTTGCCGGAGAGGTCGGGATTGCTGAAGTACTCGCCTTTGAGGCCGTCTTCTTCAGAACCCGCGGCGGGGTGAAGCGCCGTGCGCTGCAGAACGATGGGAAGGTCTTCGACGTAGGTAGATCCCTCCGCGTAGGCGACGGTGGCTTTGCCGCGAAGGGCTGCTTCGATGCCGTCGACGGGGAGCGTGGGGTGCGAAGGGATGGCGTTGTAGTTGCCCTCGATGGCGGCGAGGGAGGCGGCATTGGGTCCGATGACGGCGATCTTTTTGAGGCTGGGCTTCAGCGGTAGAGTTCCATCGTTTTTGAGGAGGACGATGGACTCTTCCGCGGTTTTGAGGGCGAGGGCGCGATGCTTGGGTGAGTCGACTTCGGAGAAGGGGATCTGCGCGTACTTCACTTCAGAGGGCGGGTCGAACATGCCCAGCTTGAAGCGCGCGGTGAACAGGCGCTCGACGGCGGCGTCGATTTCGGATTCGGAGATGAGGTTCTGGTGGACGGCATCGACGAGCGATTTGTATTCCTGGCCGCAGCTGGTGTCCGTTCCGGCTTTGACGGCGGTGGCGCTGGCGTGCGCGGCATCGGGCGAGTAGTGATGACCTCGGCTGGAATAGAAGTCGGAGATCGCGGCGCAGTCCGAGGTGACGAAGCCGTGAAAGCCCCAATCCTGGTAAAGATAGTGCTGCAGGAGCTTCGTATTCGCGCAGGCGGGGACGCCGTCGACAGCGTTGTAGGAGCACATGATGGAGTCGGCGTGGGCCTCGGTGATGGTGGCGCGGAAGGCGGGCAGGTAGGTGTCCTCGAGGTCGTGCGGTGAGGGATTGACGTTGAATTCGTGGCGGAGCGGCTCGGGTCCGCTGTGCACGGCGTAGTGCTTCGGCGTGGCGATGGTGCGGTAGTATTTCGGGTCGTCACCCTGGAGGCCTTCGACGAAGGCGACGCCCATACGGCTGGTGAGGAAGGGATCTTCGCCGTAGGTTTCCTGGCCGCGGCCCCAGCG
>PMAF01000118.1:7349-14623 GCA_003152455.1 Hyphomicrobiales bacterium | reverse complement strand
CGATATCGACGGCGCCGACATTGACGCTCTGCTGGGCGAAGAACTTTGTGGAAACCGTGGCCGCCAGCAGTACGAACCCGGCGAGCGTCATCCAGCGCCGAAGCGCTTTGCAGCAATTCAGCATAGGTCGCCTCCCTGCACGAGCCGGCTCGGACCGCCAACTATATTGTTGGCGCAAGTCTAGCAAAGCCGTTGGACAGCGTCCCGCGCTTTCGCGTTCACCCCGCAAACCCGCCGCCGTCGAGGAATGCCTGCTCCTCCGGGGTGCTGACGCGACCGAGCACCGCGTTGCGGTGCGGGAAGCGGCCGAAGCGGCGGATAATGTCGGCGTGCAGTTCCGCCCATTTCAGGCCGTCGGCATCCTCGCTCGCGCGAAAGAACGCGATCGCCTTTTCCTGGTCGGCGAGAATTTCCGAATGCTCGAACGGCAGATAGAAAAAGCCACGCAGGTCGGGGAACGCGCCGTCGAAACCGTTGAGGATGGCGCGGCTGGCGATGGCCTGGGCCAGCGGATCGGTGGCGAAGGCGCGCGCCTGTCCGCGGAACATGTTGCGCGGGAACTGATCGAGCAGAATAAGCAGCGCCAGTGCGCCCTCCGCGCTCGCTTCCCAATCGGTCAGCCTGCCGGCAGCGGCGGTTTCGTGCGCTATTAGGAAGCGGCGGCGGATGTCGTCGTCGAAGGCGGTATCTTTCTCGAACCAGCGCTTCGGCCCGGCCGCGCGCCAGAACGCGACCACGACGGCGGCGGAAGGGAGCGCGGCCGCTTCGCTCATGCGTCGTCCCGCAACGCGCGGCGCAGGATCTTGCCGACATTGGTCTTCGGCAGCTCTTTGCGAAACTCGATCTGCTTCGGCACCTTGTAATCGGCGAGTTGGCCGAGCATGTACTTGCGCAGCGCCTGCTCGTTCAGCTCCGGCGACTTCTTCACGGCGAACAGCTTGACCGCCTCGCCGGAATGGGGGTCCGGCACGCCGACCGCGGCGCATTCCAGCACGTCGCCCTGCATCATCGCGACGTCCTCTACTTCGTTCGGGAACACCTTGAAGCCGGACACCGAGATCATATCCTTTTTGCGGTCGATGATTTTGACGCGGCCGTCTTCATCCATCACGCCGATGTCGCCGGTGCGGAAGAAGCCGTCCTCGGTCATCACCTTGGCGGTCTCGTCCGGGCGCCCCCAGTAGCCCGGCATGATCTGCGGCCCGCGCGCGCAAATCTCGCCGTGCTCGCCGATTGGCACCTCGTGGCCGTTCTCGTCGCGGATCGAGATGTCGGTCGAGGGAACCGGCAAGCCGATCGTGCCGGTCCATTCGGCGATGTCACCGCGATTGCAGGTGAGCACCGGCGCGGTCTCCGACAGCCCGTAACCCTCCACGATCGGCTTGCCGGTCGCCTTCATCCAGGCTTCCGCCACCGGCCGCTGCACCGCCATGCCGCCGGCGACCGCGGACTTCAGCATGCTCAAATCGAGTTTGCCAAAGTCGGGATGATTGAGCAGCGCGTTGTAGAGCGTGTTGACGGCGGGGAACATGTTCACTTTGTAACGGCTCAGTTCCTTGATCAGGCCGCCGATGTCGCGCGGGTTCGGAATCAGTATGCACATGCCGCCGGTGCGCAGGGCGAACAGGAAGCACGCGGTGAGCGCGAAGATGTGATAGAGCGGCAGTGCGGCGACGATGACGATGCGGTCGATCACGGGCGGCACCGCCACCATCGGTTCGTTCCACGCCACCACCTGCAGCACGTTGGCGACCAGATTGCGATGCAGCAGCATCGCGCCCTTGGCGACGCCGGTGGTGCCGCCGGTATATTGCAGGAAGGCGAGGTCGTCGGGCTTCACCNNGTCGCCTGCGGCAGCGCGTAGGGCGGCACCATCTTCTTGACGTGCCGCACCACGGTGTTGACCAGCGTGCCTTTCAGCGTGCCGAGCATGTCGCCCATGCTGGCGATCACGACGTGCTTCACGTCGGTCAGCGGCAAAGCCTCCTGCAGCACCGCGGCGAAATTCTCCAGCACGATGATGGCTTCGGCGCCGCAATCCTTGAGCTGGAATTCCAGCTCGCGCGGCTTGTACAGCGGATTGACGTTCACGCCGGTCATGCCGGCGCGCAGGATGCCGGCGATCGCCACCGGATATTGCAGCACGTTCGGCATCATGATGGCGACACGGGCGCCGCGTTGCAGGCCCTTGCTCTGCAGCCAGGCGGCGAAGGCGCGCGAGGCCCGGTCGAGTTCGGCATAGGTCAGGGTCTTGCCCATGCACACGCAGGCTTCCCGGGCAGCGTTCGCCTTAAAGCTCTCCTCAAACATCGCCACCAGCGACGGGTAGCGCGCGAGGTCGATCTCGGCGGGGACGCCCGGCGGATAATGGCGCAGCCAAGGTCGCTCCATTGGCTGTTGCATGGCGTCTTCCCTGTTCGCCGCCGGGCTCTCGGCATGGCCGGCGGGCAGGGTTAGCATGAGTCGAGTCGAGGGGCGGCGCAAGGGCGGCTAACGATCCGCCCCGCCGAACGGCACTAGCGGATTGTCGGTCAGCGCCGCGCGGTCCGGCCGGTCGACGCCGGCTGCGCCGAGAAAGGCCTCGAACAGTTCGCGCACGGTGCGCTCCGGCAGGTCGCGGGTGATGAACACCAGCCTTGTGCGGTGGTCGTCATCCGGCCAGCGCTCCAGCCGGGCGGTGGGGTGGAAAATGTGCTGCACGCCGTGCACCACCACCGGCGTGTCGGGCATTTCGGCGAGCTTCACGATGCCCTTGAGGCGCAGCAGTTTGTCGCCATGGGTGGTGCGCAGCAGCTCGAGAAACATCTCCAGCGTCCCGGCGGGAATCGCGGTCTCGGCCGTGAGCACGAAGGAGGCGATGTGCTCGTCGTGCCGGTTCACATTGTGATGGTGATGATGCTCTTGCCCCGCATAGGCCTCGGCGGCCAGCCATTTCTTGACGTCGGGGATTTTCCGCTCCGGATCGTACAGCCCGCAGTTCAGGAGCCGCGCCGCGGTCGCTTCGCCTTTGGCGGCGTCGAGGATCGGCGCTGCTGGGTTGAGCGCGCGCAGCCGCGTCACGATGCCTTCGCGCTGCTCGGGGCTCGCGAGATCGGTCTTGGTCAGGACGATGCGGTCGGCCATCGCGGCCTGCTTGAGCGCTTCGGGGTGCGCGTCGAGCGTGGCCTCGCCGTTGACGCAATCGACCACGGTCACCACGCCGTCGAGCCGGTAGCGCTGCACCAGATAAGGATGCGCCATGGCGGTGTGTAGCACCGGCGCCGGATCGGCGAGGCCGGTCGTCTCCAACAACACGCGGCGGAATGTGCAGCGCCGGTTGTCGAGATCGCGCAGCAGCGTCTCCAGGGCGTCGACCAGATCGCCGCGCATGGTGCAGCACAGACAGCCGCTTTGCAGCAGCACCATGTTGTCGCCGATATATTCCACCAGCAGATGATCGAGCGCGACGTCGCCGAATTCGTTGATGATGACGGCGGTCTGGCTCAGCGCCTCGTCCTTGAGCAGGCCGTTGAGCAGCGTGGTCTTGCCGGCGCCGAGAAAGCCGGTGAGGACGGTGAGGGCAATGGGCTCCGGCGGCCGCCGCCGATCGACGCTATGACCGGCCTCCGGCATTAGTTCGCCGAACTGACTTTCGGCTTGGCCGTATGTTTGGCGCGCTTGGGTGCGACCGCGGTTTTGGTGCCGGCGCCCGGCTTGGCAGCGTCGGTCTTGGCAGCGGCCGGCGTCTTCTCGCCGCTGCTTTTCTTGGCGACGTGCTTTTTCTTCTTCGCCCGCGGTTCGGCGGTCTGCACCGCGTCCGGATGGTCGGCCGGCCCGGTGAACACCTTGACCGGCGGCTCGGTCTCGACCGGCGGCCCGAGCACGAACTTGCCGTTCGGCGGCCCCAGGGCGGACAGCAGGAAGCCCCGCGCCGACCCCGCTTCGCCGTCGCCGCTGGCGACCGCGCCGCTGTCGCTCTGCTCTTGGTCGTTGTCTTCCGCCGGCGGCTTGCGGCGATGGCCGCCGCACATTTCNNTTCTGCGCACGCACCGCGCCGGAATAGGCGCCGAGCACGATGGCGATCAGACGCCGGCCGTTGCGGGTCGCCGATGCAACCACGTTGTAGCCGGAGGCGCAGATGAAGCCAGTCTTCATGCCGTCGGCGCCGGGATAGCGGTCGAGCAGAGAATTGTAATTACGTATCACGCGATTGCCGTACTGGATCGCGTGGATGTGCCAGTAAGAATCGTCTTCCGGAAATTCCTTGATCAGCGCGCGCGCCAGGATGCCGAGGTCGCGCGCCGAGGTGACGTGGTTTTCCGCCGGCAGCCCGTTCGGATTGACGAAATGCGACTCGGTCATGCCGAGCCGGCGGGCATTGGCGTTCATCAAGTCGGCGAAGCCCTCGATCGAGCCACCGACGCCTTCGGCGATGGTCACCGCCATGTCGTTGGCCGATTTTACCATCATCATCTTCAACGCATTGTCGATGGTGACGCGGGTGCCGACCTTGAAACCCATCTTGGTCGGCTGCTGCGCCGCGGCGTTGCGGGATACCGTCAACAAGGTATCGAAGCCGACGCGGCCTTCCTTGATGGCGCGCAGCGTGGTGTAGGCGGTCATCAATTTGGTGACGGAGGCCGGATACCACGGAGAGGTGGCGTTTTCCGCGTGCAGAACCTTGCCGGTGGAGGCCTCGATCAGGAGCTGGGCCTCGGCCCGGGCATGCGTGGCGCCGGCAAGCGCCAGCGCGGCCGAAAGGCCAAGGCCAAGCATCAAAGAACGGGGGCTAGCGCAATTTGGCAATGTTCGCGGTCCGGTTCAGGCTAAAGGAACCCCCATGAAAATGCGTGGGTTCCATAGGCGGTGGGGCTAGGCTATCTAAGCTTTGCGCGGGAGGCAAAGTCCGCGGCGCCCCCGGGCGTGATAAATGCGATCCGCCGTACATTGCCGACCAATGCGACCAAAGTTCGGCAAAGGAGGGTTCGATGACTGCCTGTATCGTCGGCTGGGCCCACACTGCATTCGGAAAACTCAACGGTGAGAGCGTCGAAAGCCTGATCGTGCGGGTTACGGCTGAGGCGCTGGCCGACGCCGGCATCGCGGCCAAGGACGTCGACGAGATCGTGCTGGGTCATTTCAATGCAGGTTTTTCTCCACAGGATTTCACCGCGTCGCTGGTGTTGCAGGCCTCGCCAGAGTTGCGTTTCAAGCGCGCCACCCGGGTCGAGAATGCCTGCGCCACCGGCTCGGCCGCCGTGCACCAGGGGATCAAGGCGATCGAGGCGCGCGCCGCGCGCATCGTGCTGTGCGTCGGCGTCGAGCAGATGACGACGACGCCGGCGCCCGAGATCGGGAAAAACTTGCTGAAGGCTTCTTACGTGAGTGATGAAGCCGAGATCGACGGCGGCTTCGCCGGCATCTTCGGCAAGATCGCCGGTCTCTATTTCCAGAAATGGGGCGACCAGTCCGACGCCCTGGCGATGATCGCCGCCAAGAACCACAAGAACGGCGTCGGCAATCCTTACGCGCAGATGCGCAAGGATCTCGGCTACGACTTCTGCCGCACCGAGAGCGAGAAAAACCCGTTCGTCGCCGGTCCGCTCAAGCGCACCGACTGCTCGCTGGTATCGGACGGCGCCGCCGCGGTCGTGCTCGCCGACGTCGATACCGCGCTCAAGCTCGGCAAGGCAGTCGCCTTCCGCACCGCCGAGCATGTGCAGGACTTCCTGCCGATGGCCAAGCGCGACATTCTGAAGTTCGAAGGCTGCGCCCATGCCTGGCATGGCGCGCTCGCGAAGGCCGGGCTGACGCTCGGCGATTTGTCCTTCGTCGAGACGCACGACTGCTTCACCATCGCCGAATTGATCGAGTACGAAGCGATGGGGCTGACGCCGGAAGGCCAAGGCGCGCGCGCCATCGCCGAGGGCTGGACGCAGAAGGACGGCAAGCTGCCGGTGAACCCGTCGGGCGGCTTGAAGGCGAAAGGCCATCCGATCGGCGCCACCGGCGTGTCGATGCACGCGCTCGCCGCCATGCAACTCACCGGCACGGCCGGCGATTTACAAGTGAAGAATGCCCGCCTCGGCGGCATCTTCAACATGGGCGGCACGGCGGTGGCGAATTACGTGAGCCTTCTCGAACGCATCAAGTAGCGCCGCCGAAATCCTCGCGATTGCGGGCTGAGGCGGAAGGTTGATCCAAAGCAATGCGCCGATTTCAAAAAGCCGCAAAATTGATTTTACATTCGGACGTGTTACAATCTAGCTGGATATCATATTCGTTTGTGTGCATATAATCTATTGTCCGCGGCGGAGGCTACATGACCAATATTCCAACCGACCTGCTGCGGACCCTTGTCGCCGTCGTCGATTTGCGCAGCTTTACCAAGGCTGCGGCTAAGCTGGGGGTGACCCAGCCGGCGGTCAGCGCGCAGATCAAGCGGCTGCAATTCCTGCTCGGCGGCGACTTGTTCGACCGCAGCGTCCAGGGCATCAGCCTGACGCCGCAGGCAGACTTGGTGGTCAGCTACGCGCGCCGCCTGCTCTCGATCAACGATCAGATCGTGCATATCCGAGAAAGCGGCCCGCGATCCGAACTGGTGATCCGCGTCGGGACCCCGAGCGATTTCGTCGCCTCGATGCTGCCGGGCACCCTCGCGCAGTTCCGCGAGCGCTGGCCGGACGTGCGTTTCGTCGTGCGCGCGGATTCCTACGATTCGCTGGCGCGCCAGCTCCGCGCCGGAGACATCGATCTTCTGCTCGGCTTGTCGATGGCGCCGCCGCCTGACGCCCGCCATAGCCGCACACAGGAGGTCGTTTGGGTGCGCAGCGACACGACCCGCTTCGACCCCGACCGGCCGGTGCCGCTGGTCTCGCATGGCGAGGATTGCGTGTATCACCGACTGGTCGTGAAGGCTTTGAATGCGGCCGGCCTCGAGTGGGAAGACGTTTTCACCGGTCCAAGCTTCGGAAGTCTCCACAGCGCGGTCACCGCCGGGCTCGGCGTCATGGCGATCACCCGCCGGCGCGCGGACGGTGCCGGTTTGACCGTGTGGGAAAATGCTCCGCTGCCACAACTGCCCAACCTCTACAGCGGAATTTACATCCGCGAGGGGGGCCCCCACGCCATCTATGAGCAGTTGGCCGACAAAATCGCCGCGGCCATTCTTCCCCCGGCCGACGATTCGCCGAATTTGCTCGGTGCCGCCGCCAAGGCGCGCAAGGCGAACACCGCGGCCTGAAACGGCAATTGAGATTGCGGTCGGCGGCGGATAAGAGACATCGACGATGTCT
>PMAF01000118.1:0-7343 GCA_003152455.1 Hyphomicrobiales bacterium | reverse complement strand
GATGAGGACCTGGCCGCCGCCTTGCTGGCGGGTGCCGTCCGGCCGGACGCGGCCGAGTCCCGCATCGATGCCCGCGCCACGCGGCTGGTGACGGCGATCCGCGCGCGTGCCGGCGGGCTTGTTGGCGGAATTGGCGGCGTGGAGGACTTCCTGCACGCTTATGCGCTTTCCACCAAAGAGGGCCTGGCGCTGATGGTGCTGGCCGAGGCGCTGTTGCGGGTGCCCGACGCCGACACCGCCGACCGTCTGATCGAGGACAAACTCAAGGCCGGCGACTGGACGCACCACGATGCCCGCTCGGGTGGGCTGCTGGTTTCGGCTTCGGCCTGGACGCTCGGCATTACCGCCCGCGTCATCCACGCTGGCGAAACGCCGGAGAGCGTCGTCGAGGCCGTGGTGAAGCGGCTCGGCCTGCCGGCGGTGCGTGCCGCCACCCGCCAGGCCATGCGGCTGCTCGGCTCGCATTTCGTGCTCGGGCAAACCATCGAGGATGCCTTGGCGCGCGCCGAAACGGGCCGTGAGTTCCTCTATTCCTTCGACATGCTGGGCGAGGGCGCCCGCACCGCCGCCGACGCCGAACGATATTTCGTGTCCTATGCCGGCGCCATCGACGCCATCGGCAAAGGCGCCGGCAATGCCGCGCTGCCGAACCGGGCGGGCATTTCGGTGAAACTCTCCGCGCTGCATCCGCGTTACGAGCCGCTGGCGCGCGCGCGCGTGCTCAAGGAACTGGCGCCGAAAGTACTCGAGCTGGCGCGGCGCGCGAAAGCCCATGCGCTCAATTTCACCGTCGATGCGGAGGAGGCCGACCGGCTGGAACTGTCGCTCGATGTGATCGCGAGCGTGCTGCGCGATTCTTCGCTTGCCGGCTGGGACGGCTTCGGTTTGGCCGTGCAGGCCTATCAGAAGCGCGCGCCTGCGGTGATCGACTGGATCGAGGCCATGGCCGCAGCGCTCGACCGCCGCCTGATGGTCCGGCTGGTAAAGGGCGCCTATTGGGACACCGAGATCAAGCGCGCGCAGGAGCGCGGCCTCGCCAACTATCCTGTGTTCACCCGCAAGGCGATGACCGATCTCTGCTATCTTGATTGCGCGCGGAAATTGCTCAAAGCGCGGCCGCGGCTCTATCCGCAATTCGCCACCCACAATGCGCTGACGGTCGCGGGCGTGATCGAGGACGCCGGCGGCGCCTATGATTACGAATTCCAGCGCCTACACGGCATGGGCGAGGCGCTCTATCACGCGCTGCTCGCTGAAATGCCGGACCTGACATGCCGGGTCTATGCGCCGGTCGGCGGCTATGCCGATCTGCTCGCCTATTTGGTGCGCCGGCTATTGGAGAACGGCGCCAACTCGTCGTTCGTGTCGGTGGCGGCCGATCCCAACGTGCCGGTCGGAACCGTGCTGCGGCGGCCGCAGAGCTGGATCGCCGATCCCGAGGCGGCGCGCCACCCGCATATTCCGCTGCCGCGCGACCTGTTCGCGCCGGAGCGGCGCAATTCGACCGGCGTCGAATTCGGCGACGCAGCCGCGCTCGCCGCGCTGCTGGGCGAGATCGCCGCGGCGCCCAAGCACGCCAAGGCTTCGCCGCTGATCGATGGCGTCGCGATAGCCGGACGCGCGCGCAGCGTCGCTTCGCCCATCGACGGCAAGGCGATCGGCGCCGTGGAGGAGGGCGACGCCGCGATCGTCGCGGCCGCCATGTCGGCGGCGCAAGCCGGTTTTCCGCCGTGGAGCGTAACGCCGGTCGCCGCGCGCGCCGCAGCGCTGGAACGCGCCGGCGACTTGATCGAGCGCAATCGCGGACGGCTGATCGCGCTGCTGCAAAGCGAGGCCGGCAAGGCGTTGGACGATTGCGTCTCGGAAGTGCGTGAGGCCACCGATTATTGCCGCTACTACGCTAGCCAGGCGCGCGCGACATTAATGCCGCAGCCGCTTCCCGGTCCGACCGGCGAGAGCAACGAACTGCGCTATCGCGGGCGCGGTGTTTTCGTCTGCATCAGCCCGTGGAATTTCCCGCTGGCGATTTTCACCGGCCAGGTGACGGCGGCGCTCGCCGCCGGCAATAGCGTCGTGGCGAAGCCCGCCGAGCAGACGCCGCTGATTGCCTATGAAGCCGTGAAGCTGCTGCACTTGGCGGGCGTGCCGGCGGACGCGCTGCATCTGGTTCCCGGCGACGGCAAAGTTGGCGGCCTGCTCACCGGCCATGCCAATGTCGCCGGCGTCGCCTTCACCGGATCGACGGAAGTGGCCCGGCTCATCCATCGCGCGCTCGCCGCCAAGGACGGCCCGATCGCGGCTTTGATCGCCGAGACCGGCGGCATCAATGCCATGATCGTCGACGCCACCGCGTTGCCGGAACAGGTTTGCGACGATGTGATCGCGTCGGCCTTCCGCTCCGCCGGCCAGCGCTGTTCGGCGCTGCGGCTGCTGTGCCTGCAGGACGACGTCGCCGAGCGCGTGCTGGAGATGGTGGCGGGCGCGGCGCGCGAATTGTCGCTCGGCGATCCACGCGATCCGGCAACGCAGGTCGGCCCGGTGATCGAGCCGCAAGCCAAGGCCACGCTCGAGCGTTGGATTGCGGACATGCATGGCGACCTGCGCTTCCGCTGGGACGGCGCGCTGCCGCCCGGTGGCAATTTCGTCGCGCCGGCGATCCTAGAACTCGATCGCGCAGACGAGTTCAAAGAAGAAGTCTTTGGGCCAGTACTGCATGTTGTTCGCTGGCGAACCGCTGAGTTCGATCGATTGCTCGCCCACCTCTCGGCCAACGGCACCGCGCTTACACTCGGCATCCATTCGCGCATCGACAGCACGGTCGCGCGCGTTTTGGCCCGACTCCCGCACGGCAATGTCTACGTCAACCGCAACATGATCGGCGCCGTGGTAGGCAGCCAACCCTTTGGCGGCAGTGGCCTTTCCGGCACCGGACCGAAAGCCGGCGGGCCCAACTATTTGCGCCGCTTCGCGCTTGAGCAGGTGGTGACGGTGAACACCGCCGCGTCCGGCGGCAATGCGACGTTGCTCTCGGACGAGGAAGAGTAAGCCTAATCCCTGATTTGCCTCAGGTTTTTAACACTCGTTAACCGGTTTGGCGCCCAGATCAGGTAGTGTGCGCCTATGACTGATTCGGTCGCCCGGCTTTATAGCGCCGTGATCGCCGCCCGCGGTTCAGACCCGGCGAAGTCGCGCACGGCCCGTCTGTTGCTCGCCGGCCGCGAAAAATTGGCCAAAAAACTCGCCGAAGAGGCGGTCGAAGTGGTGATTGATGCCATGAACGGCCAGCCCGAAGCGGTGGTGCGCGAAAGCGCCGATTTGCTCTACAATCTCGTGGTGCTCTGGGTTCATTCCGGGGTCCATCCCGACGATGTCTGGGCCGAGATGCGCCGGCGCGAGCAGATGTTTGGCATTGCGGAAAAAGTGCCAAAGGACTTATTACAGGCCACGGCGCGGCGTAAGGTCGTGGCGTTGGAGACCAAGCGCATCCGCAAGCGCCGCTGATCCACCCTTTTCCCGAACCTGCAGCGTTCCGATGACCGTTGAGGCTGTGAAGCCGAGCTTGCTTCGTCGTTTGTATGACTGGTGCGTGGGCGCCGCCGGCAAGCCGCACGCCATTTGGATCCTGACCGCGGTGGCTTTTGCCGAAAGTTCCTTCTTTCCGATTCCGCCCGACGTGATGCTGGTACCGATGTCGCTGGCGCGGCCGGACCGGGCGTTCCGGCTCGCCGCCTGGTGCACGCTGGCCTCGGTCACCGGCGGCATTGTCGGCTACGGGATCGGGGCGCTGCTTTATGACTCGGTCGGCGCCTGGCTGATCCATCTCTACGGCTACGGCGACAAGGTCGAAGCCTTCCGCGTCGCTTACGCCCATTGGGGCGCCTGGATCATCCTACTCAAAGGCCTGACACCGATCCCTTATAAGATCGTCACAATCACGTCCGGGTTTGCGGGCTACAATTTCGGCTTGTTCGTCGTCTTGTCGGTTATCACGCGCGGCACGCGGTTTTTCCTGCTGGCATTCCTGCTTAACCGTTACGGGGAATATGCGCGTCACATTATCGAAAAGCGGCTGGCTTTGTGGACCACGCTGTTTGCCGCCGTCCTCATCATTGGTATCGTGGCGGCGCTGTACTTGATCTAAAGGCACCGCTGTTCCTCATTTTTGCCACCAGTTGACCTTAGATATTCGTGCTGGCGCAAATGCCGTTGGGCAATGCCGCAGAGCGGCCGCCGGAAAGTCAAATCGACCGGTCATGGGCACCATTTCTATTTCGAAAAGCTTCAGCGAAACGGCGGCTCGCGGGCTGCTGGCGAGCATCGGCGCGGGCGCGATTCTGCTCGCCGTCACGCTGGCGTTCGCGCAGGACGGCGGCAATAGCGCGCCCGCCGCGGCCGAAAAGCCCGGCTTTTTCGGCGCGATCGGGCGCTGGTTCGATGACCAAACCTCCACGCTCGGTTCGCATCTCAAGGGCGCGCGCACGGGAGTGGAGAATCTCGGCAACGAAGCGGGGGTCGCCGCCAAGACGACGGTCGAAGGCGCCAAGGACGCAGCCGGCGCGGTCACGCGGATTCCGACCTCGCGCGTGCTCACCGGTCACGAAAAATGCGCCAGCGCGCCGAATGGCGCGCCCGACTGCGTGATCGCCGCCAACGCCATTTGCAAGACCAACGGGTTCGAATCCGGCAAGAGCGTCGACACGACCACCACCGAGGTCTGCCCTCCGCAGGTCTATCTATCCGGCCACAGCAGCGGTCCGGAATGCCGCAAAGAGACCTTCGTCTCCCGCGCGCTCTGCCAGTAATCCTGCGCTGAATTCGGCCCTCGGATAACAGGAATTGCGCTGGGCGCTTGTATCGCTACCGCGCATATGTTCCCGTCGCGCGGTAAAGGTCCGGGAGCGCAACGTGAATCTTTATTCCAAATTGCTTGAGCGCGACGCCGCCGGCAAACCGGTGACCGTCGGTGTCATCGGCGCGGGCAAGTTCGGCACCATGTTCCTTTCGCAGGCGCGGCTGACGCGCGGCATGCATGTCGCTGGCGTGGCCGATCTCGACGTCGCGCGGGCGCGAAGCCAGCTCAAGACGGCCAGTTGGCCGGCGGAAGCTTACGCCGCCAAATCGCTCGACGATGCGCACAAGGCGCGCACGACCGTGGTGACCGACAGCGCTGAATCCTTGTTTGCCGATCCGCGCATCGAAGTGATCGTCGAGGCGACCGGCGTGCCCGGCGCCGGCATCCATCATTGCTTGCAAGCGATCGCTTCGGCCAAGCATATCGTCATGGTCAATGTCGAGGCCGACGCGGTGGCCGGCCCATTATTGGCGCGCAAAGCGAAAGCGGCCGGCGTCGTCTACTCGCTCGCCTGGGGTGACCAGCCGGCGCTGATCTGCGAGCACGTCGATTGGGCGCGCGCCGCCGGCTTCAAGGTGATCTGCGCCGGCAAGGGCACGCGCTACGAGCCGCACTACCACAAGTCCAATCCCGACAATGTCTGGGATATACTCGACAAGTACCTGAACATCTCCGACCGCAAGTCGATCAATCCGAAAATGTTCAACTCGTTCGTCGACGGCACGAAGTCCGGCATCGAGATGACCGCGGTGTGCAACGCCACCGGGCTGGTGCCACAGAGCGACGGCCTGCACTTTCCGCCCGCGACGCGTTTTGAGCTCGCCGACGTCTGCAAACCGAAAAGCGACGGCGGCACTTTGGAAAAAGTCGGCGTCACCGAAGTCACCTCATCGGTCTATCGCGACGGCGGCGACGTGCCGCATCATCTCGCGCTCGGCACTTACGTGGTAATCGAGGGCGAGACCGACTACGCGCGCCGCTGCTTCAAGGAATACGCCATGCTGCCGGACAAGACCGCCAAATACGCCGCGCTTTACCGGCCGATCCACATGATAGGGCTTGAGCTCGGCATCTCGGTCGCCAGCTGCGCGCTGCGCAACGAGCCGACCGGCGCGCCAACCGGTTTCCGCTCCGATGTGGTGGCGACCGCCAAGCGCGATCTCAAAGCCGGCGAGATGCTCGACGGCGAGGGCGGCTTCTGTGTCTGGGGCAAGCAGACGCCGGCCAACGTGTCGCTGCGTGACGAATTGCTGCCGCTCGGCTTGGCCCACAACGTCAAGCTCAAACGCGACATCCCCGAGGGAGGCGCGCTCAAATGGGCAGACGTTGTCTACGATCCGAAGCACAGCGCAGTGAAGGTGCGGCGCGAAATGGAGTCGGCCTTCGGCCGGCGTAATGTCGGGGCCGAGCCGGCGGCATCGATCTAGTCGCGCATCGGACGTTCACTCCAGCTCGATGGTGCCGGCGACTTTGTGGCTGAGACCGGCCTTGCCGATGGTGAGCACCATCTGCGCTTCGAGCTTTTCGTTGCCCTTGAGGCGGCCGTCCGCAATCGCGGCGCGGATCGCCTTTTCGATTTCCTGCTGCGAGGTCACGCCGACGACCTTGAGAAATTTGCGCAACGACATATTGAAGGTCTCTTCGTTCATCGCGGTCTCCTTCTCGAACGGCTCTTGTTGGCGCGGATCATACAGCATTCAATCGAATTGTGGTGCGGCGAGGCATCGAAAAACCGAAGACTTCGACCGAGAAACTTTTTCTCGCCTACCATCGAGATATGTTCAACGGGGTCCTTGAAAAAGCTAATCTCAAATGGACCAACGAACAGCCGCCACGAAAGCGCGACCTCACGGTGTTACGACATACCTACATCTCGTTTCGGCTGCTCTATGGCACGAACCCCTACGAGGTTGCCAACAATTGCCGTACCCGCGTTCAAATGATCCAAGAACACTACGCGAAGTGGCTATTACCCCGTCTTACCAAGGGCTTGAACGTTATGAAGCACAAGGAAAGTGCTGAACTGGGGAGTTGAGAAACGATCTCATTTTAGGTAAGGAAGCAGGAGTGCCCCTATGGCGGAACTGGTAGACGCGTCCGACTCAAAATCGGATTCCGAAAGGAGTGCTGGTTCGATTCCGGCTAGGGGCACCAGCGTTTTCTATGATTACAAAATATTATTCCGATGCCGTGACCTGCTGACTTTGGGGATAGCCCAACCAAGAGCCACTCTCCCAAAGTGAGGGCGAACCCCGTACCAACATTCTTCGACCGTTGCCGGTTAATTCCATGCAACCATCTAGTACTTGAAAAATCATACCATCATTGAACAATTTAAGCGCCATTATCTGATCATTGGTTTGACCAGTTAGCCGGATTTCCTTCAGAGCTAATAATTCGCGGCGCGATAATTCGTGCAACATTTTTATCTATCGCCTCCGTGTCCGACCAACGCGAAGTACAACTCACTCATGACAGCAGCACGACATGA
>PMAF01000028.1:5437-7228 GCA_003152455.1 Hyphomicrobiales bacterium | reverse complement strand
TGATTCCGCTCGGCATGGTAATCGGCGCCGCCAAGCAAGCAAGATAGTGCAGATCACCGACCGGCGCCACCCGCACTTAGAGCACGCGACCCGCAGCACGGCGAGCTTGCCAACCAAGTCGCCTAACATGATCGCGCCGTCACGCGGCATCGTGTGTCCGGCCGGGAGGTGACATGCCAGACATTGGACTGAAGTCATTGTAGCGCAGCGCCTAGGCGCTTCCGAAGGAGAATTAAAATTTCAACGCGGATGAGACCGCCACTATAACATCGGCACTTCCTCCGCCGCTCGAAACGCGACCGCGTAGCATGGCAGGCATGATAATTTCATTTGTGAGTAATTTTGATCAGCCGCGATTCTGAAAAGGTGACATCAATACGATGTATTGGTATTGTTGGGGGGTAGTCCCAATCTCAATCTGCCCGGTGCGTTCGTCGATCAGCAGCGCGACGCCGTCGCAATCCTGGACGTTGGCGGGATGAGCCTCTGGCCCGAACCCGGTACATGGCAACAGATCCGGAGTGTAACAATGAACGAGAAGACGACGGTCGTTGAACAACGAAGGCGGATTGCGGAGGAAAAGAGTGGTGCTAGCGGAACGCGTTTCTCCTACCTGCATCTACTGAGACTCATAATTGTTGCTGCGGTCATACTCATCGTTGTTCTGATAGAAATCGCCGGGTACACAGAGAAATGGCTGTGGATGCGGCAGCTCAACTACGCCGGCATCTTCTGGACGCTTCTGTCGGTTCAGTGGGCGATGTTTTGCTCGGCTTTCGTTTTCGCCTTTCTGTACCTGTGGATCAATTTCCATCAGGCTGCCAGAAATAGTGCCGCTTTCCGCGGAGACGGTCTGGCGTGGCAGCCTGCCTTTTTGTCCAGAGCCGATACGGGCGCGCAGACCAGTATCGATCTTTCTCCCAGGCTTTTTAAGCTGGCCGTTGTCCTGATCAGCGCTGGCGTCGCTTTGTTCTTTGCGGCTGGTTTCAACGCCGAATGGGATACCTACCTCCGCTTTCGTTACGGCGGGTCGTTCGGAGTTTCCGATCCGCTTTTCGGGGTCGATGTCGGGTTTTATCTCTTTCATCTGCCCTTCTATGTTCTGTTGCAAAGCAGCCTGACGTTGCTGACCGTGTTGACGCTCGCGATCGTCCTTGCGATCTACGTGTTCTTTGGATTACAGCGGGCAAGCGGGAGCGGAAGGATTGCGATCGGCGCAAACGCCACGTCACATCTCTCAGTGCTTCTTTTTATTTTGGTTGCCAGTTGGGGATGGAGTTTTTACCTCGATCACTACGAACTCGTCTATTCCACTCTGGGCGTCGTCTACGGAGCTGGCTATGCGGCGGATCATGTAACGCGGATCGCCCTCTGGATCATGGTCGGCGTCTCGGCGTTGGCTTGTGTGCTGCTCGCGCTCAATTTCTTCCGCCCGCGACTCAAGATGTTGGCTATGGGAGCGGGGGTGTACGTGGCTCTGTGGATCATCGGGGTGTCGGTGGTTCCCCTCATCTTTCAGAAATTCGTTGTGCAGCCGAGCGAGCTGGCGCTCGAGACGCCCTATCTGAAAAATTACATCGACTTCACGCGAAAGGCCTTCCAGCTGGATGCAATCCAGGAAACGTCCTATCCAGCCCTGGCGGATCCGACGCCCGATGTGATCGCGAGGAACCAGGACACGATCCAGAACATTCGTCTATGGGACGCGCGGCCGCTGCTTCAGACCTATCAACAGACCCAGGCGATACGCCTCTATTACCAGTTCTATAACGTGGATACCGACCGTTATCA
>PMAF01000028.1:0-5427 GCA_003152455.1 Hyphomicrobiales bacterium | reverse complement strand
GTCATGAACTTCGTCTCGAAGACCGTCGGGGGAGGGTTTCCGCAATACGCTCTCGAGAACGTCCCAGCCGAATCCACCTTCGGCCTGTCCATAACCCAGCCCGCCATCTACTACGGACAATCGATGCCGGGATATCGGATCGTCGCGACCGATATCAAGGAGTTCGACTACCCCAAAGGCAATGACAATGTCTACACCAGCTACAACGGAAAAGGCGGAATCCCGTTGGACAGTTCTTGGAAGAGGCTCTTGTTTGCCTGGACCAAATCTGACGTCAACATTCTATTGACCTCTTATCTCAAGCCTGAGAGCCGAATTCAGATCCATAGAGACGTTCGCGAGCGCGTAGTACAAATCGCCCCCTTCTTGCAGCTCGACAATGATCCCTACGCCGTATTGAGCGAGGGTAAGCTATACTGGATCCAAGATGCCTACACGACCTCGAATTATTTTCCCTACGCAAATCCAGAGCGGACAACGCAGTCTGGAACTGCGTTGGAGCAGCGCTTGTTGGGTGCTGAAATGACGGGGGGAGCCCAAGCACCCGACACAGCAGGGACCGAGGCCCATACCACGGCTGCCTTTGACGGGCTGAACTACATCCGAAACTCCGTGAAGGTCGTCGTGGACATGTACGACGGCACCGTCCGCTTTTACGTCATGGATCCCAAAGATCCGGTCCTAGCCGTCTATCGGCTGGCGTTTCCGGGCGTATTCAATGACCTGAGTGAGCTATCCGCGGATCTCAAGAAGCACCTGCGCTATCCGGAGGATCTCTTCTCGGTCCAAGCCAACCAGTACAGAACCTTCCACATGACGGATCCTCAGGTTTTCTACAACCGTGAGGACCTGTGGGCATCTCCGATAGAGAAGTACGCAGGCGAAGTGCAGTCCATGCAACCCTATTACATCCTGGCGAAGCTTCCCGGAAGCGACCAGCTTGAATACCTGCTCATGACTCCGTTTACGCCGCAAAACCGGGACAACATGATCTCCTGGATGGCCGCCAGGTCCGATTTTCCCGAGTACGGGAAAATGCTCTTTTACGAGCTCCCGAAGGAAAAGCTCATCTACGGACCAGACCAGATCGAGGCGATGATCGATCAGAACACTACCATTTCTCAGCAACTCACCCTCTGGAACCAACAAGGGTCGCGCGTCATTCGCGGGAAACAGATCGTGACTCCGATCGAGAGCTCGTTCCTGTACGTCGTGCCCTTGTACCTCAAAGCCGAAGGCACAAACTTTCCGCAGCTGAAGCGCGTCATAGCGGTTGCGGGCAACACGGTTGTGATGGAGCCCACGCTCGACGAGGCGCTCAACGCTCTCTTCGGTGCGCGGCAATCTCCGCCGGTCGCAACGCAAGAGCACGCACCGACGGCAACCGGCGCGACGGTGGGGATGCCCACCGGTCAGTCGGACTCTAGCCAAGCAAGAATGCAGTTTGAGGACGCCCAGCAGGCGATGCAGCACGGGGATTGGGAAAAATTCGGGAAAGCAATGGAGGCGCTAAAACACCTGTTGGCCAACCCGGCAAAGTAGTTTCCGAGCCTGACGCGGAACTCCGCCGTCCGATATGTGTTGGTTAGGGTAGATGCGACAGTACTGCCCCATGCCTCATTGTCGGTTTTATGTGTTCGATAGAGCCGACGGACTTCGAGCTGACGCCGCGACAAGTCGCGTCCCGACTCGGGGCCGCCGATAATCAAATTATATTTACGTTCCCTAGGTCTATCTGATCAAAAGCTTCACGAGTCCTTGCCCCGTGTTGTGCCGGTACTTTTATTAGCGCGTTCGCGTGCAACCATTCCCGCTGAGAGTGTAGCTCAGCTTCAAAGGTTTGAGACCCGTGCCGCTTATCGACCCCACTCTAATTCCTGCCAGGGTGCTATCTCGCAAGCACGTTGATGAGCTGAATGCGCTGTACGATCGGCTTGAGGCGCGGAAGGTCGAGAAGATCGTCGTACCGGAGAAGCCATCTGGCTTCCGGCCCAGCAACCTCGCGTGCGTCTATTGTCAATCACACCTGCGGCGCTGTCTCGTTCTTGCTCGGAGCGCCTACGGGCTGTTTTTTATCGAGAACGGCTTAGATTTCATCATGGCGAGCAAGATCGATCGGGTGCCCGATCGCTCGGGCCGGCCCCTCGACCGCCAGGGGTGACACGGCAATCCTTTTGCCAATCAAGCGAGGTCGTCCATGCCCCATATCCGGATCGACAATCAGCCCGTAACTCAGATCACGGTCATCGAGCCCGAGCCGGGAAAGCAGGCCGAGGCGTTGTCATTGATGACTGAGCGGGCCCGCTTCATGGCGCGCCAGCCCGGGTTCATCTCCGTCAGTGTGCATCGCAGCCTCGACGGGCGTCGCATCGTCAACTACATCCAATGGCAGAGTCGCGATCTCTTGCAGTCGGCTCATAAATCGCCGGAATTTCGCAAGGAGTGGGGTCACTTCGACCAGCTAACGGACGAGATCGACCCCCATCTGTACGAGGTAGCCCACGTCATGGATAGCAGTCAGTAAGAATGCCGTCCACATGACGTGAACCGTATGACCGAGACGGCCCCGAGATGAGCTGGCGAATTTGAGCCACGACGGCCATGAACGATCGCACCGTTACCGTTTTCGGCGGAACCGGGTTTCTCGGCCGCAGCGTCGTTCGGCATCTCCGCAAGCGCGGGTTTTCCGTTCGGATTGCATCAAGGCATCCGGATCGGGGGCACAGGCTGTTCGCTCTGGATGATCCGCAACTTCAATCGGTCGAAGCGAATATTCACGACGAACAATCGGTCGCGCATGCGCTTGCCGGCTCTTACGGCGTGGTCAATGCGGTCAGTCTTTACGTCGAGCACAGACAGGAGACTTTTCATTCCCTGCACGTCGAGGCTGCCCAACGGGTAGCAGCTCAAGCATGCCGAGCTGGAGTCGAGCGGCTCGCGCACGTTTCAGGAATCGGCGCCGATGCCGCCTCGCCATCCCTCTATATCCGCAAGCGTGGCGAAGGTGAACTGGCCGTTCGGGCCGCGTTCGCAGATGCAATTCTCATCCGCCCGGCGGTGATGTTCGGACCGGACGACGCGTTTCTCACCACCATCCTCAAGCTCCTCGGCCGGCTTCCAATCTATCCGATATTCGGCCGCGGCCTCACGAGATTGCAGCCGGCCTATGTGGAAGATGTGGCGGACGCGGTCGCAAGGGCGCTGCGATGGACGGAAATGCATGCGGTCACATTCGAGTGCGGCGGCCCTCGCGTCTACTCTTACAAGGAATTGCTCAGAGCCGTTGCACACGAAGCCAGCCTTAAGCCCATGTTGATTCCAATCCCATTTGCCGCTTGGCACGCGCTGGCTTGGTTTGCGGAAATGCTCCCGAGCCCGCCCGTCACTCGGAATCAAGTGGAACTGATGCAGGTTGACACCGTGTCATCGCTAGACATGCCAGGATTTGGAGAACTTGGAATTTTGCCGCACTCGGTCGAGGAAATCCTCCAGGAGATATTATGGGATCACTGATCAAAGAGCTTCTTCGGCTATAAGCACCGGCTCGGCTTGATCGAAGGTGCGACCGAGAATACCGCCGTCGTGCAGGCGCTCATCGACAATCTGATCGAACGCGGGCTCGACCCGAAGGTCTGCCGGCTGTTCATCATCGACAGCGCCAAGGTGCTGAGCAAGGTGATCCGCTCGACCTTTGGCCGGCATACGCCGATCCAACGCTGTCAGGTTCATAAATCCCACAACGTGATTGAGCGCCTGTCCAAGCCGCCAGGGCATGGGCATGTGGGGGTGCACCGGGAATGGGAACTCAGCGCCCTCCGCCGTTCGAGCGAGCATCTTGCGAAAGCCGGCTGTCGGTGAGAAACACATGCCGCGCCTCGGCGGCGCGCCGCGAGGCTCGCCCTACGACGCGCTCGCGCCCGCGTCGTCGGCGCGAGCAGCGTAGATGTAGAGCGGCCGTGCGGTGCCCTCCACAACTTTCCTGGAGATCACCACCTCTTCGACCCCCTCCAGACTGGGGAGATCAAACATGGTGTCGAGCAGGATGCCNNATGCTCTCCATCTCGAACAGGCGCTGGTATTGCTTCACCAGCGCGTTCTTCGGCTCCGTGAGGATACGCTTGAGGGCCAGCTCGTCGAGATCCTCGAGGGTGGCAAGCACGGGCAGCCGCCCGACGAATTCGGGGATGAGGCCGTATTTCAGCAAATCCTCCGGCACGACCTCGCGGAAGATTTCGCCGGTGCCCCGGTCTTCCGGCGCGATTACCTTGGCGCCGAAGCCGATCGAGCTCGATCGGCTGCGCGCCGAGATGATCTTCTCGAGCCCGGTGAAGGCACCCCCGCATACGAACAGAATATTGGTGGTGTCGACCTGCAGGAATTCCTGTTGCGGATGCTTGCGGCCGCCCTGCGGAGGTACCGACGCGATGGTGCCTTCTATGATCTTCAGCAACGCCTGCTGAACGCCCTCTCCCGAAACATCGCGGGTGATCGAGAGGTTCTCAGACTTGCGGCTGATCTTGTCGATTTCGTCGATATAGACGATGCCGCGCTGGGCGCGCTCGACATTGTAGTCGGCCGACTGCAGCAGCTTGAGAATGATGTTCTCCACGTCCTCGCCGACATAGCCGGCTTCCGTCAGCGTGGTCGCATCAGCCACGGTGAACGGCACGTCAAGGATGCGCGCCAGCGTCTGCGCCAGCAGCGTCTTGCCCGACCCGGTCGGGCCGATCAGTAGGATGTTCGACTTCGCTAGTTCGACGTCGTTTTGCTTGGTCTGATGGTTAAGCCGCTTGTAGTGATTGTGAACGGCGACCGAGAGCACCTTNNGGACTTGTTCTCCTCGCGAATGATGTCCATGCACAGGTCGACGCATTCATCGCAGATGAACACGGTCGGGCCGGCGATAAGCTTGCGGACTTCGTGCTGGCTCTTGCCGCAGAACGAGCAATAGAGCGTGTTCTTGGAATCGCTGCCGCCGGCCTTGCTCATCTCAAAACTCCGACAAGATGCGAGTCTTCGCAGTCGTTACCCCGCAGGCCAAACCAAGGACATATTGCTGCGGCGAAGCTTTTCGGCATCAAGGAGGTGCCGACTGTTCCACCTCGCATCTCAGCGCGGCCGACACAAGCAGGATGGCGCTTATATACTTTAGAAACACAATTTATTAATGGATGGGCCCCCGAATTTGGCAAGCTGTTTCGCCTTCCGGAGGACTTCACGTCGCGCGGACGGCTCTAACGCTCGGAGCTTGTCTAAGTACTCGTCGGCGATATCATAATTTCCGCATGGAGCGCAGCGGACAACGATTCCATGAAATTCTGGAGGGGTATGATCCCTCGCCGAGCCATCGCAGACTGGACACTGCATGTCTTCTTCTCCTAGCACAGGAAATACATGAGGCCGGCCAACTAGGGCCTGTCTTCAGTT
>PMAF01000184.1 GCA_003152455.1 Hyphomicrobiales bacterium | reverse complement strand
AGGTCTTGCCGACGCCGGGCGGGCCGACCAGGCAAAGGATCGGACCCTTCACCTTCTGCATGCGGTTCTGCACCGCGAGATATTCGAGGATGCGCTCCTTCACCTTCTCCAAGCCGAAATGATCGGTGTGGAGAACGTGCTCGGCCTGCTTGATGTCGCGCTTGACGCGGCTGCGCTTCGACCAGGGAATCGACAGCATCCAGTCGAGATAGTTGCGCACCACCGTCGCCTCGGCCGACATCGGGCTCATGGTGCGGAGCTTCTTCATCTCCCCCATCGCCTTGTCGCGCGCTTCCTTGCTGAGCTTGGTCTTGGTGATGCGGTCCTCGAGCTCGGCCAGCTCGTCGCGGCCGTCCTCGCCCTCGCCGAGCTCCTTCTGGATCGCCTTCATCTGCTCGTTGAGGTAGTACTCGCGTTGCGTCTTCTCCATCTGCCGCTTGACGCGGGTCCGGATGCGCTTTTCCACCTGCAGCACGGAGATTTCGCTCTCCATCAGCCCGAGCACCTTTTCCAGGCGCTGGGTGACGACGGGCGTCTCCAGAATTTCCTGCTTGTCGGGAATCTTGACGGCGAGATGCGAGGCCACGGTATCGGCGAGCTTGGCGTAATCCTCGATCTGCTGAACCACGCCGACCACTTCGGGCGACACCTTCTTATTGAGCTTCACATAGTTTTCGAATTCGGTGACCACCGAACGCGCCATGGCTTCCGCCTCCACCTGCTCGCCCATGTCGTCGGCGAGAACGGTGGCATCGGCCTCGTAGTAGTCGCTGCGGTCGGTGTATTTGAGCACCTTCGCGCGCTCGGCGCCCTCGACCAGCACCTTGACGGTGCCGTCGGGCAGCTTGAGCAGCTGCAATACGCTCGCCAGCGTGCCGACCTCGAAGATCGAGTCGGTCGCCGGATCGTCGTCGGAGGCGTTCTTCTGCGTCGCCAGCAGGATGAAGGTGTCGGAGCGCATCACCTCTTCCAGCGCCTTGATCGACTTTTCACGGCCGACGAAGAGCGGGACGATCATGTGCGGGAACACCACGATGTCGCGCAATGGCAATACGGGATAACCTCGGGTTTCACCGGGTTGCAGCTGAGGTCGTGGCTTGGCGGTCATGACGTGGTCCTTTTTTGTTGTGCCCCTGTCCGTCGACCCGCAATAGCGGCATCGCCGAACAGTGCCGGAAAGGATGGGCAAGGAGGCGTCGGGGGGAAGGGATATCCGGCGCGCCTTAGAGGAAGGGTACGAACCCTCACCCACTCGGGAACTACGATCTTTCGTACGCGACTTCGCTTCGAACGCTATACGTAGGACGCGCCAGTAGGGTCTGCAAGTAACGGGCCGTTATCGCGGTAAAAGCGGCCCCGAATACCCCAGCACGCCATTAACGGTGCGATTCTACAAGCCGTTCCCGGTCGGCGCGGAGGCGAGATCAGGCGCTGGCGCTGCCGGATTCGGCCGTCCGGTCGCTGCGGTCGGCGTAGATGTAAAGCGGCCGGGCGGTTCCCTCGACGACCTCTTTCGAGATCACCACTTCCTCGACCCCTTCCAGGCTGGGGAGATCGAACATGGTATCGAGCAGGATGCTCTCCATGATGGAGCGCAGGCCGCGCGCGCCGGTCTTGCGTTCGATCGCCTTGCGGGCGATGGCGCCGAGCGCCTCCTCGGCCAGCGTGAGATCGATCGATTCCATCTCGAACAGCCGCTGGTACTGCTTGACCAGAGCGTTCTTCGGCTCGACCAGGATCTTCTTCAGCGACGCTTCGTCGAGGTCTTCGAGCGTGGCCACCACCGGCAGACGGCCGACGAATTCCGGGATCAGCCCATACTTCAGCAGATCCTCCGGCTCGACCTGGCGGAAGATTTCGCCCTGCTTGCGGTCTTCCGGCGCCAGAACTTTGGCGCCGAAGCCGATCGAGGTGGAGCGGCCGCGCGCCGAGATGATCTTCTCGAGCCCGGAGAAAGCGCCGCCACAGACGAACAGGATATTGGTGGTGTCGACCTGCAGGAATTCCTGCTGCGGATGCTTGCGGCCGCCCTGCGGAGGCACCGAGGCGACGGTGCCTTCCATGATCTTCAGCAGCGCCTGCTGCACGCCCTCGCCCGACACGTCGCGCGTGATCGACGGGTTATCGGACTTGCGGGAAATCTTGTCGATCTCGTCGATATAGACGATGCCGCGCTGCGCGCGCTCGACATTGTAATCGGCCGACTGCAGCAGCTTGAGGATGATGTTTTCCACGTCCTCGCCGACATAGCCGGCTTCGGTGAGCGTGGTGGCGTCCGCCATCGTGAACGGCACGTCGAGGATGCGCGCCAGCGTCTGCGCCAGCAGCGTCTTGCCCGAACCGGTCGGCCCGATCAGCAGGATATTCGACTTCGCCAGTTCGACGTCGTTGTGCTTGGTCTGGTGATTGAGCCGCTTGTAGTGATTGTGAACGGCGACCGAGAGCACTTTCTTGGCGTGATCCTGGCCGATCACGTAATCGTCGAGGACCTTGCGAATTTCCTTCGGCGTCGGGATGCCGTCGCGTGACTTCACCAACGAGGATTTGTTTTCCTCGCGGATGATGTCCATGCACAGCTCGACGCATTCATCGCAGATGAACACTGTCGGTCCGGCGATGAGCTTGCGCACTTCGTGCTGGCTCTTGCCGCAGAACGAGCAGTAAAGGGTGTTTTTGGAATCGCTGCCGCCGACTTTGCTCATTCCATTCTCCGTCACACGCGTTCGTACATGCCGGGGTCGGCGAAGGTCTCGATCATCCGCCTATACGCCACATACCGAACGAAGCAAGTTTCGCGCCGGGATTCCGGTGCGGCGGACCTAGTCCCGGAGGCCCGCTGCCCCTACCACTCTCCCACACCGTAAGCGAAGCATGCTAACGGCGTGATAATCAAGAATCTATTAACGATAATGCCTGTTCCAGGCCCCCCACGAAAGCGGCACCCCCGAGGCAATCCCCGGCAATTGTGGCAGGCCGGCTGGGCACCAAGGCTGCAAAGATCACGCGGGTTTCGGCAACATTTCTTCCGGCCGCCGCTCGATCACCTTGTCGACAAGGCCGAATTCCTTGGCCGCGTCGGCTGTCAGGAAGTAGTCACGCTCGAGCGCGTCTTCAATCTTCTTCAGCGACTGGCCGGTATGCTTGACGTAGATCTCGTTGAGCCGNNTGCACCATGATGCGGGCGTTCGGCAGCGCAAAGCGCATGTCCTTGGCGCCGGCGGCGAGCAGCAGCGAGCCCATGGAGGCGGCCTGTCCGACGCAGAGCGTGGACACCGGCGGACGCACGAACTGCATGGTGTCGTAGATCGCCATGCCCGATGTCACCACCCCGCCGGGCGAGTTGATGTACATCGAGACTTCCTTCTTGGGATTTTCCGCTTCCAGGAACAGCAGTTGCGCCACCACCAGCGTGGCCACGTGATCCTCGATCGGCCCGGTGATGAAGATGATCCGCTCCTTGAGCAGCCGCGAATAGATGTCGTAGGCGCGCTCGCCCCGGTTGGTCTGCTCGACCACCATGGGCACCAGAGTCTGCATGTAGGTATCGACGGGATCTTTCATTTCGGCTCCTTCACGCGAATCACGTCGGCTAGATTAGCCTTCCCGTCGCGTCGGGATGATCTATTTTCCAATTGAGCCCGCCGCAAGGCACGGGGCCCCCGCTCAGGCCGTGGTCGAATCGTCTTCCTTGTAGAGCTCCTCGCGCGCGACCTTTTTCTCGGTCACGTTGGCGAGTTCGAGCAGGAAATCGACCACCTTTTCCTCGTAGATCGGCGCGCGTAAGCCGGCAATCGCCTGCGGATTCTGCCGGTAATAGTCCCAAACCCGCTGCTCCTGGCCGGGAAATTGCCGCACGTGCTCCATCACCGCACGGTTCAATTCTTCGTCGGTAACCGTGATTTTGTTTTTCTCGCCGATCTCGGCCAGCACGAGCCCGAGCCGCACCCGCCGCTCGGCGATGGCGCGGTATTCGGCGTTGGCCTTTTCCTCGGTGGTATTCTCGTCGGCGAAGCTCTTCTTCTCGGTCTCCATCTCGCTGAGCACCGACTTCCAGACGCGGTCGAATTCCTCCTCGACCAGCGACGGCGGCGGCTCGAATTTGTGGCGCGCGTCGAGCTCGTCGAGTAGCGCACGCTTGAGCTTCTGGCGCGACGTGCCGACATGCTCGCGCGCAATGCGGTCTTTGACTGCATCGCGCAGCTTGGCGAGCGATTCCAGCCCAAGCGACTTGGCGAATTCATCGTCGATCGTGACCGTGCCGGGCGTTTCGATCGACTTGGCGGTGACGACGAATTCAGCGTCCTTGCCGGCCAGCGTCTCTTTTCCGTAATGCTGCGGGAAGGTCACCTTCAAGGTGCGTGTTTCACCGATGCCGATGCCGATGAGTTGGTCCTCGAAGCTCGGGATGAAAGTATTCGATCCAATCAGCACGACCGAATCGTCGGCCGAGCCGCCTTCGAACGGCGTGCCGTCGATAGTGCCGGCAAAAGAAATGACGACGCGGTCGTCCTTGGCCGCCTTCTCGCCTTCCGGCTTGGCGCTATAGGGCTTGTTCTGCTCGGTGATGCGCGAGAGCGCGTCCTCCACCTCGGCGTCGGTCACCTCGCTGGTCAGCTTAGTGAGCTTGATGGTCTTGAAATCGGTGAGTTCGATGGGCGGCACGATTTCGACCGCCATGGTATAGTCGAGGTCGCTTTGGCCGGAGATCAATTTTTCGACGGCTTCCTGCTCGGTCGGCAGCGTCACCTTCGGATTGGCGGCGAGTTTGTAACCGCGCTCGCTGACGATCTGGCTGTTGGTGTCGCGCACCGTCGCCTCGATCACCTCGGCCATGGCTGAGCGTCCGTAGACGCGCCTGAGGTGGGCGACCGGCACTTTGCCGGGACGGAAGCCATTGATGCGGACGCGGTCTTTCAGCTCGTCCAGGCGCACATTGACCTTAGCGTCGAGTTCGGCGGCCGGCACGACCACCTTGAATTCGCGCTTGAGCCCTTCGGACAGCGTTTCGGTAACTTGCATCGATCACACTTCTTTTGCTTATCCGCGCGTCGCGCCGGATGTTTCGGTTGAAAGGCAGTTCGCTCGTTCGGCCCTCGGCGTGGTGCGGGCGGAGGGACTCGAACCCCCACGACTTTCGTCACCGGAACCTAAATCCGGCGCGTCTACCAATTCCGCCACGCCCGCAAAGGGCAATTTCAAGACGATCCTGGCGCCGCAATCCGGCAGGGCTTAACGCACCGCGCCCCGCCAGGGCAAGCCGCCAAGGCCGCCTCGCGGGCCGCGGCTTATATCACGGTAAAGTCCTGCGGCATCCTAAAAATAGGCCGCCGCGGCGCACGCTCAAGGGCTTTTGGCGGCGCGTTTTTCGAGCGTGGCGAACAGGCGCCGATAGACCACCGGCAGCGCCTCGGGCAGATCCTCCGCGATCAGGCCCGGGCCAATGGCATTGGCCGCCTCGCCGTGCAGCCAGGCGGCGGCACTTGCCGCCTCGAAGGCCGGCATGCCTTGCGCCAGCAAACCATCGATCATGCCCGCCAGGACATCGCCGGACCCAGCGGTGGCCAGCGTCGGCGGAGCGTTGTCGGCGATCGAGGCGCGGCCGTCCGGGGCGGCCACCACGGTGTCGGCGCCCTTGAACAGCAGCGTGGCGCCGCTCGAGCGGGCCGCCAAACGCGCTTTCTCAAGCTTTGCTTGAACGTTATGATCTTCATGTATCACTTTAAACAACCTTGCGAATTCGCCTTCGTGCGGCGTTAACACCGTGTCGCGGCCGGTTCGCTTGGCGATCATCGCGACCACTCCGGCAAGATCGTCCGCAGCGCTGGTCAATGCATCGGCGTCAAGGACGACCGCTGCCGCGCTCGCCAGCGCGGCCGCCACCTGCTCCCGCATAGCCGACCCGACCCCGCCGCCCGGCCCTAGCAGCACGGCGTTGCGCCGCTTATCGGCCAGAAACGCCGCCAGGCCGGCCGCGCCGTCCACCTGCCGCACCATGACCGCCAGGCTCGCGGCAGCATTGATGCCGAGCGCATCCGGTGGGCTGGCGATGGTCACGAGCCCGGCTCCCGCCCGTAGCGCGCCGCGCGCCGCTAACCGTGCCGCACCGGTGGTGGAAAGTCCGCCCGACACGATCACCGCATGGCCGCGCGAATACTTGTGGCCACCGGCACGCGGCTGCGGAAAAGCCGCGCCCCAGAGTTCCGGATCGTTGGCGAAGGTGCGCGGCTTGATCGTCTCCAGCACGCTGGCCGGGATGCCGATATCGGCCACCAGGATCGCGCCGCAGTGCAGCCGGCCCGGCAGCAACAGATGGCCGGTCTTGCGGCAGAAAAAGGTCACCGTCTGGGTCGCGTTGACCGCCGCGCCCATGACGACGCCGGTGGTGCCGTTCACCCCGCTCGGCAGATCGACGGCGATAATCGGCGCGGCCGAAGCATTCATCGCCGCGATCATGGCGCGCGGCAGACCTTCGACCGCGCGATCGAGGCCGGCGCCGAACAAGGCGTCGATGACGAGGTCGCAATTGGCGAGCGCGGCCGGAATGGCAGGAGTGGTTGGCCCGCTCCAGCGTTCGGCGGCAAGCGCGGCGTCGCCCTTTAGCCGCTTCGGATCGCCGACAAAGCTGACGTGAACCGCACAGCCGCGCTCGGCCAGGTGCCGCGCCGCGACAAACCCGTCGCCGCCGTTGTTGCCGGGTCCCGCCACAACCACGACGCGCCGGCCTCGCGGCAGGGCGCCTGCGGCATCGGCCACGGTCCGGCCGGCATTCTCCATCAGTTCAAGACCGGGCGTGCCGCCGGCGATGGTCAGCCGGTCCGCTTCGGCCATTTCGGCAGTCGTAAGGAGTTCAATCATCGCGCGCGACACTATCGGCCCGCTCGAAGGCCGACAAATCGGCGGAACAAGGTGCAGCGCAATATATTTGGGGCGGCTGGCAAAAGTTTTTGCAGGGTGCTTAATTGCTGGGCAACGGCCCGCAGAAATCCTGAGCACTACCCGGCTAACTGCACCCTAAAGTATTGCGGGTACGAGATTATTACGCTCTCGCCGGCTTGGCACGGGACCTGCTAACCGGTAGCGCGGCGCTCCGCATGGTTGCGGCGGGCTGGGGGAAGGAAAGACAAGGACAATGAAAAAAATCGAGGCGATCATTAAACCCTTCAAACTCGACGAGGTGAAGGAGGCGCTCCAAGAGGTTGGACTGCAGGGCATTACTGTCACCGAAGCCAAGGGTTTCGGCCGGCAGAAAGGCCACACCGAGCTTTATCGCGGCGCCGAATACGTGGTGGATTTTCTTCCCAAAGTGAAAATCGAGATCGTGCTCGGCGACGATATGGTGGATAAAGCGATCGAGGCGATCCGGCGTGCGGCTCAAACCGGACGGATTGGAGACGGCAAGATATTCTTATCGAACATCGAGGAAGCCATCCGGATCAGGACTGGCGAATCTGGCGTAGACGCCATCTAAGCAGCGGGGCAGCGTCTACTCAGCAAATCCATCATAACGGGGGAATACAATCCATGACGACAGCCAAGAATGTCATGAAGATGATCAAGGACAACGACGTGAAATACGTCGATTTCCGGTTTACTGATCCGCGCGGTAAGTGGCAGCACGTCACTTTCGACGTCGGCATGATCGAAGAAGACACTTTCGCCGAGGGCCAGATGTTCGACGGCTCATCGATCGCCGGCTGGAAGGCGATCAACGAGTCGGACATGAACCTGATGCCGGACCCGGCCTCAGCCTGCATCGATCCGTTCTTCGCCGAGACCACGCTGGTGCTGGTCTGCGACGTGCTCGAGCCGACCACCGGCGAACCCTATAACCGCGACCCGCGCGGCATCGCCAAGAAAGCCGAAGGCCTGGTCAAGTCGATGGGCATCGGCGATGCCATCTATTTCGGGCCGGAAGCCGAGTTCTTCGTGTTCGACGACGTCAAATACGCCGCCGAGCCCTACAACACCGGCTTCAAGCTCGACTCCATCGAATTCCCGTCCAACTCCGCCACCGAATACGAAGGCGGCAATCTCGGCCACCGCATCGGCACCAAGAAGGGCTACTTCCCGGTGCCGCCGCAGGATTCGGTGCAGGACATGCGCTCGGAGATGCTCGGCGCCATGGCGCGCATGGGCGCCAAAGTCGAGAAGCACCACCACGAAGTGGCGTCGGCCCAGCACGAACTCGGGCTGAAGTTCTCGCCGCTCACGCAGATGGCCGACATGATGCAGGTCTACAAATACTGCATCCAGCAGGTGGCGCAGATCTACGGCAAGACCGCGACCTTCATGCCGAAGCCGGTCTATGGCGACAACGGCTCGGGCATGCACTGCCACCAGTCGATCTGGAAGGNNATCATCAAGCACGCCAAGGCGATCAACGCCTTCACCAACCCGACCACCAACTCCTACAAGCGTCTGGTGCCGGGCTTCGAGGCCCCGGTGCTGCTCGCCTACTCGGCGCGCAACCGATCGGCGTCGTGCCGCATCCCATACACCACCAACCCGAAAGCCAAGCGCGTCGAGGTGCGTTTCCCCGACCCGCTCGCCAATCCCTATCTGGCTTTCGCGGCCATGCTGATGGCCGGCCTCGACGGCGTCAAAAACAAGCTCGATCCGGGACCGGCGGTCGACAAGGATCTCTACGATCTGCCGCCGGCGGAACTGAAGAAGATTCCGACGGTGTGCGGCTCGCTCCGCCAGGCGCTCGGTGAACTCGACAAAGATCGCGCGTTCCTCAAGGCGGGCGGCGTGTTCGACGACGACTTCATCGACAGCTACATCGACCTCAAGATGAAGGAAGTGATCCGCTTCGAACACACCCCGCATCCGGTCGAGTTCGAAATGTACTACTCGGCGTAAACCTTCCTCCCAATCATCGCACACGGCTACCGAGACTTGGGCGATGCAACTTGAAGGGCGCTCCTTGCGGAGCGCCCTTTTTCTTGGTCGCGAATTCGGTCCGGTGCGAAACTAATTCTTGAACGTCCGATCGGCATCCTGAATTGCGGCTTCGTGATACCAACTGCTGCCGGACGCAACCTTGACCGCGCGCGGCAACGAAAACTTCGCTACCGGCTTGGCGACATCGCGAAGCTCACCGAGAGTCGTGCGAGCGCGGGACGGGAACGGAATTATTTCGGCCGACCCGCGATTAAGATTTGTGTTCATTATTGCGCTCCTTGCTTCTGCGCTTCATCCCTCGACGCCCGTGCGTCGTTTGCCGGATAGATAATGCGTCCCGACAGATTCTGCTCCCTCTATATGCGGCATGCCTCACATCAAATCATCGTATGGCTACGGCTTAGGCAATTTCGCTTTTGCATCTTCTTTTCGCATTCGTGCCGGCCATCCAGCGAGGCACTAGGCCTAATTCGCCTTATCTTTCAAGGTCGGGACGGCAACCTCGGAGCGGCATCGCTTGGCATATTTAATGCTTTGATGACATGAGCGGTTGGCGGCCGGGTGTGCCGTTAGCGGCCAAAGCAAGCTCTCTCACAGGTGTCATCAGCTCATGAGAAACCCGCAATGACAAAGTATAAACTCGAATACATATGGCTCGACGGCTACACGCCGGTTCCTAACTTGCGTGGTAAAACCCAACTCAAGGATTTCGCCAGCTTCCCGACGCTCGATCAGCTTCCGCTGTGGGGTTTCGACGGCAGCTCGACCATGCAGGCCGAGGGCAGCAACTCCGACTGCGTCCTCAAGCCGGTCGCGGTCTATCCGGACGCCGCGCGCACGAACGGCGCTCTCGTGATGTGCGAAGTGATGATGCCGGACGGCAAGACGGCGCATCCGACGAACAAGCGCGCGACCATTCTCGACGATCCCGGCGCGTGGTTCGGTTTCGAACAGGAATATTTCTTCTACAAGGACGGCCACCCGCTCGGCTTCCCATCGGCTGGTTATCCGGCCCCGCAGGGGCCCTACTACACCGGCGTCGGCTACATAAACGTCGGCGACATCGCCCGCAAGATGGTCGAAGAGCACCTCGACCTCTGCCTCGCTGCCGGCATCAACCACGAAGGCATCAACGCCGAAGTGGCGAAGGGCCAGTGGGAATTCCAGATCTTCGGCAAGGGTTCCAAGAAGGCCGCCGATGAGATGTGGATGGCCCGCTACCTGATGTTACGCCTGACCGAGAAGTACGGCGTCGATATTGAGTTCCACTGCAAGCCGCTCGGCGACACCGACTGGAACGGCTCCGGCATGCACGCCAACTTCTCGACCTCCTATCTGCGCGAGACCGGCGGCAAGGAGTATTTCGAGACGCTGATGAAGGCCTTCGGCGACAACTGGCAAGCCCATATCGATGTCTACGGTCCCGACAACGACAAGCGCCTAACCGGCAAACACGAAACCGCGCCGTGGAACAAGTTCAGCTACGGCGTGGCCGACCGCGGCGCCTCGATCCGCGTCCCGCACAGCTTCGTGAACAACGGGTACAAGGGTTATCTGGAAGATCGCCGCCCCAACTCGCAAGGCGACCCCTACCAGATCGCGTCGCAGATTTTGAAGACGATCGCGTCGGTCCCGACCGCGAACAAAGTCAGCGCCGCCGCTTAGGCCTTTCGCTCAAACAAGCGGGCGCCCCTCGCCGGGCGCCCGTTTTCATTGGCGGCTGAATTGGTCGGTCAGACGATCAGGAAAATAATGACTGCAAGGCCCGCCGCGATGGCGGCGGCGGTCGCTAGGTTCCGTTTCCGGTGCCGCTTCGGTCCATAGATTCCGGCGGCGCGGCGCTCGGCAATCAACGCGGCGTCGAATTCGGCCGATGACGAATAGGCGCAGGCCAAGGCCGCGCCCGCCCGTTCCGCATAGGCTTCCAGCGCCAGAATGGCAGTCTCCGCGTGTCCAGTATCACCGATGCGCGCCATGCGCCCATGCTAGCCAGAATAAGGTAAACGAGAGGTTGCGGCCTCCCCAAGCGCCACCGGGGCATTGTCTTTGGGGCGCCGCGACGCGGCTTTGCGAGGCATCGCCCGCCCGTTTTTGGCGGTTCGCCCACGGCCTCCTGCGACAAGCGGGCCGCCGACGCCATGACTGGGCGCAGAGGCGCTCGCGGCCGTGCAGATGCGGTTGCGGCCGGCGTGCTTGGCACCGTAGAGCGCGCCATCGGCGCGCGCGATCAGCGCATCGATATCGGTGACCAGATCGTACGAGGTAGCGGCGCCGATGCTCACCGTGGCGCCGATCGCGTGTTCGCCGACGGTAACGCCGGCGGCCTCGAACGCTGCGCGCAGGCGCTCGGCAATAGTCATAGCTCCCTCCATCGGCTCCGGCACGATGGCTGCAAATTCCTCGCCGCCCAGCCTGCCGATGATGTCGCTGGCACGCATGCTGTTGCGCGCCACGGCCGCGAACACGCGCAGCACGCTGTCGCCGGCGGCGTGGCCGAAGCGGTCATTGACCGATTTGAAATGATCGAGATCGAACATCATCAACGTCACCGGCTTGCCGCGATGGCGCTGAAGGTCGCACATCGTGATCGCGCATTGCATGAAAGCGCCGCGGTTGAGCAGGCCGGTCAGACTGTCGATGGTAGCCGCTTTGCGGTAGATGTAGACGTGATGATCCTTGACCATCAGCAGCATGATAAACGCGGTGCCAATCGTGTAGATGATCGCCACCAAGGCGAACACCGTCAGCCAATCGGTGGCGAACAGCGCCGGCACAAACGCCCGCAACGCGAGCGGCACCATGAAAATTCCGGCATGTAGAGCCGTCACGATCACCGCCGCGGTTCGCGAATAGAGCGCATGACGCCGCTCGCGCCAAAATTCGAATGCGATGAAAAAAGTGTAGCCGCCGACCACGACAGCGCCGAGGGCCATGTGCGCGATGCTGCCGCTCGAGAGCGCGGGAACCTGGCAAAGCACCAGCCAGACAACGGCGCCGGCGAAAATGGAACCCGGCAACACCCGCCGTCCATGGAATAGCCGCATGCCGTTCCAGATCATGCCGCAGGCCACGAAAATCAGCGCCGCCGGCAGGTCCTGCGGAATTACGAACAGCCCCAAAGGCGCGCACCAAAAGACCATCGACGAGGCGCCGACCAGATAGGCTGTGCCCCACCAGGCAAGCGCGCGCGCGTCGTGTTGCTGAAGCCAGGCAAGGATCAGGCACACGCCGAGCAGCGTGGCGATGCAGGTCGCCACGAACGCCAATGTCGGCACGTCCAACGGCGACGGCTGCAAAATTGCTGCGGCTAGCATTCACACTCCCCTGCAGCCCGCCCGGCATTGGCCGTGGATCGGGACGCAGCGGGAAAATAACACCGCCCAAGTGCCAAAAGGCTTGCGCGCTTGCGCGCGGTTCGATGTAAAAATTGAGAAAATTCTAATTAATTCTTCGGCAAACCGCGGCTGCGATGCGGCTACAACGCATAAAAGGCGCGCGTCGCCGCGCGCCTCTTGGTAATTTAATAACCGCTTCGAGCGATCAGCGCTTGGAGAACTGGAACGAGCGCCGCGCCTTGGCCTTGCCGTACTTCTTGCGCTCGACCACGCGCGAGTCGCGGGTAAGGAAGCCGCCCTTCTTGAGCGCGCCGCGCAGGTCCGGCTCGTAGTAAGTCAGCGCCTTGGACAGGCCGTGGCGCACCGCGCCGGCCTGGCCGGACAGACCGCCGCCGGAGACCGTGCAGGTAATGTCGTATTGGCCGGCGCGATTGGCCGCGACCAACGGCTGTTGGATCAGCATGCGCAACACTGGACGCGCGAAGAACGCTTCCACCGTCTTGGTATTGACCAGGATCTTGCCGGAGCCCGGTTTGATCCAGACGCGCGCAACCGCGTTCTTGCGCTTGCCGGTGGCGTAAGCGCGCCCCTGCGCGTCGAGCTTCTGCACGTATTTCGGCGCTTCCGGCGCGGCCGGCTTGCGGCTCGCCAATCCTTCCAGCGACTGTACGGTCTCGGCCACGGTCAGGCACTCCTCACGTTCTTGCGGTTCATGGCGGCGACGTCGAGCTTTTCCGGCTTCTGAGCCTCATGCGGATGTTCGGGACCGGGATAGACGCGCAGATTGCCGAACTGCACGCGGCCGAGCGGACCGCGCGGCAGCATGCGCTCGACCGCCTTCTCGACGATGCGTTCGGGGAAGCGGCCCTCGAAGATCGACTTGGCCGTGCGCTCCTTGATCCCGCCGATGAATCCGGTGTGATGGAAATACACCTTCTTCTCGCGCTTCCTGCCGGTGAACACCGCCTTAGCGGCGTTGACGACGATGATGTTGTCGCCATCGTCCACGTTCGGCGTATAAGTGGCTTTGTGTTTGCCGCGCAGCCGCATCGCCACGATGGTGGCGAGCCGGCCGACCACCAAACCGCTGGCGTCGATCAGCAGCCACTTTTTCTCGATGTCGGCGGCCTTGGCCGAATAGGTCGTCATGACAGATCCTTGGAAGACCGGTGCAATGATGGGGCACCGAAGGTGCGGTTCTTAGCCGAGCGGGCTGNNGCCTGCGGGATCGAATAGGTGGCGGTGACATGGGCGACGGGCTCGTCCGTGCCCTCGGAGTAGATGGTGACCTCGCCTACCGCCAGCCGCTTGCCGACCTTCATCAAATGGGCGTCCGCCAGCAAATCGGCGCGGGTCGGCTTGCGCAGGAAATTGATGTTGAGGTTGGTGGTGACCGCCAGCGGCTGCGGCCCGATCGCCGAGAACACCGCGACATACATGGCGAAGTCAGCCAGTTCCATCATCGTCGGCCCGGAGACGGTGCCGCCTGGGCGCAGGCTCGCCTCCTCGAAGGTCCAGCGCACGCGCACGTCGCCATGTTCGACATGCTCAATGGTGTGGCCGCAATCGGGATAGAACGCCTGCGGGAATTCCGCGTGCAGCAGCTTGGCGATTTCCTCGGCCGACATGGCTGGCGCTGGCATCCATCCCCCGTCGCCGGCTGGCCCGGCGCCCCCGTCATAGACAGGCCAGCCATAGGGTCAAACGGTCTTTTCAGTCCTTGCCGTGGAGTTGGCGCAGCTCGTCCTTGGCTACTTCGAGCTTGTGCCTGCGTGTCTTGGATTGGCCCGGCCTTGCGCGGCCTCGGCATCGGGTTAAGTATCGCTGCTCATGAGCGCCCAAACCGCCGCCCGAAGCAGCGAAGCTACCGCCCCTTTGCTGGTGCGCGAGCGCGTCAAGGACATTGCCGTTCTGGTGCTCAACCGTCCGCAGGCACGCAACAGCCTGTCGGAGGCTTTGTTGGCGGAGCTTTCCGCTGCGTTCGCGGACATCGCCCACGACAAAACCGTCCGCGCGGTGGTGCTGGC
>PMAF01000115.1 GCA_003152455.1 Hyphomicrobiales bacterium | reverse complement strand
CGTCCGAGAAACCTGCACAGAAACTGCCTCACGCACTGCGGAAAAGTGGACAGCTTTTTCGCCGTCTGGCCACCGTGAGTTCGGTCAATCGTTCAAGACTTCGCGGACCGTTCGCGCCAAATCTTCCCTGCGATACGGCTTGCTGAGCAGGCGGACGCTAGTTCCGAGGCTCTGCATGTCGGTCAGCCGGGCGCCAGGGAATCCCGAAGTGAGCAGGACTTTGGCGTCCGGCAAACGTAAAATCACTTCACGCGCGAGCGCGCATCCGTCCATTTCTCCCGGCAGCACGACGTCTGTGAACAGCAGATCGACTTTGCCTTTGAGCGCGAGCAGTTCCAATGCGCGCTTGGCGTTATCGACCTCGAACACCTGGAAACCCAGACCGCTCAGCTGTTTCACGACGATTTGGCGCAGTTGCGAGTTATCCTCCACCACGAGAATCGTCTCGTGAGCGTCGGCGGCGGGTTGCAGCGGCGGTGACTCCACGTCCTCGGCGGCGCTGCTCGCGTTGGTCGGTCGCAGGTAGAGCCGAAAGGTCGTGCCGCGACCGGGCTCGCTATAGACGTTGATATGGCCGCCCGACTGCTTCATGAAGCCGAACACCATGCTCAGTCCGAGACCGGTGCCCTTGCCGGGAGCCTTAGTCGTGTAAAACGGCTCGAAGATGTGGGCGACGACTTCGGGCCTTATGCCCTCGCCGGAGTCGCTCACTTCGATCAAGACGTAATTCCCGGGGACGACTTCGGCGTGGTGCGCCGCGTAGTCCTGATCCAAATGGGTGGCGTGTGTCGCTATCAGCAGGCGGCCGCCATTGGGCATCGCGTCACGCGCATTGTTGGCTAGATTGGCGATCGCAGTCTCAAGCTGCACGCGGTCGACCGCGACCGGCGGAATGGAGCGGTCGAGATCGAGCTCGATAGCAATGTCCTGCCCAAGCGTCCGCTTCAAAAGCATGCTGATTTCTTCGATCAGTTCGTTGAGGCTGACTTGCTCCGGCGAGAGCGGCTGCCGCCGCGCGAATGCGAGCAGGCGCTTGGTCAATTCGCTGCCGCTGAGCGCTGCATTGATCGCGCCCTGCACCAGCTCGGTCTGCTCGGCATCGCCTGGGCGCAGTTCGGCCAGCACGTCGAGATTGCCGATGATGATGGCCAGGAGGTTGTTGAAGTCGTGGGCCAGCCCGCCGGTCAGGTGGCCGAGCGCCTCCATCTTCTGCGCATGGCGCAACTGGTCTTCGACCTGGCGCTGTTCGGTGATGTCCTCGGAAAATGCCAGCAGATACTTGGGCGCGCCGCTCTCGTCGGGCACCGGCAGTCGTTTCGTGCGGATCAGGCGGTTGCCGAGCTTTCTTGTCGTCAGCGTGCTTTCGTAGATCTCGAACGGCTTGTCGGACGCCAAAGCATGTTTGTCCTGGGTCTCTATGAGGTCTGCGTCCTGACCTTGCAAGATCTCACGCACGCTCGTGCCGATCACTTCGCTGCGCTCGCAACCGATCAAATCCTCACCGGCACGGTTGAGATAGAGACACTTTCCGGTCTTGGCGTCCTTGACCAGCAGCATGGCTGGCAGGCTCTCGATTATGACGTCGAGAAATGCGCGCGTGCGCTGCAGCTCCTGCTCAGCTTGCTGCCGTTCCGCGATTTCCGCCTTGAGAGACGCGTTCGATTGCTGCAGCTCAGCCGTTCGCTCACGCACGCGCCGCTCCAGATCGCGAGCGCGGTCCGCCAATTGAGCGCGCGCGGCGGTCAGACAATTATGCAGCCAGCCGGTTTCCACCAGAAGCGCGACGAGCACGAAACTCGCGGCCAGAAGTCCGTAGATGCGGCCGGCATAGAAGCCGAGATCGAATCGTCCGCTGTTGAGTATCGCGCTGAGCGCGATATCGAACAGCCATGAGCACATGACCACCCCCAGCCACAGGTCGAGCACGCTGTGCGGGCGCCGTCGCCACAAAAACACGAGGGCGGCCAGCGACAGGGTCCATGCCGAGCCGACCGCCGCGGTGAGGCTGATCGTGTTGTGATTGCCTGCCATGATGGCCGGCAGGATTGCCTTGCCGGCGGTCGCGAGCAGGGTCAGGCCGACGACCGAGCCGAAAACAGCCAAGATGGCGGCGAAGAGGGTCGTGCGCACAGACTTGACGGACGAACTTTCCGCAGCGCCGCGATCCTTGCACAAGGCATAAGCGATGACGGCGAGCGGAAAGCCGCCGTGCCAGAAAACGTAGAGCCAAGCCGTCGTGTCGGGACCTGCGCCGAGCAGTCCGCCCGACGCATAGAGCCCCGGAAAAGTGAGCGCGTGCGAAACCGCCATCAGCGCGGTGAACAGATAGCCAGAAGCCAAGGCGCAGATGGCGGGCGAGCGTAATTTTGTGAACTGGCCGAACAGCAGGACTGCCGTTATCAGATCGTTGATGGTAAGCGCCGACTCGTAGCTCGGGATGAAAGCTGGCACCTTCATCAGAGGCGTGCCGGCGAACGGCGCCGCGCACAGGAAGATCAGTGTCGATACGGCGACGACCGCGAGAGCTAGGCGGCGATCGGCCGGCTGGACGGGCTCCGTCGAGAGGAATCCGGGCCCGTATTCGGTGTCATCCATGATTTCGGAGTTTGGCACGAGGCAATCGGTCAAAGTGAATTGGCGGGCGCCATGAGCCTACGACGCCGCGGATTGCGGCATTCTTTCCATTGCAGCAATGTCGCCGGCTAGCTCGTGTTTTCTGTTGGCGAGAAATTTAAGGAATGGCTGCAGCGGCATCGGCTTGGCGAAGTAATAACCTTGCACCGTGTCGAAACCGAGTTCCGTGAGGCAGTGTAGCTCCTCCGCCGTTTCCACGCCTTCGCCGCATGCCGTCGCTCCGAAGCGATGGGCGAGGTCGACGACCGTCTGACAAAGAGCCCGCTTGAGTCTGTCCGCGCCACAATTCGACACGAAACTCCGGTCAAGCTTTATCTCGCGGAACGGTATGTCCTTGAGCCGCGACAAGGATGCATAGGCCGAACCGAAATCGTCGATCGAAAGCGCGACGTTACATAGGCGGAGTTGCATCGCGACTTCGTGAATCCAATCCGGGTTGCGGATGATTTCATCCTCGGTGACCTCGACGATCAGGCCGGGGAAGCCTGGGCTCGCGGGAAGGAGCTTGCGCACGACATCGACAAAGCCGGGCGCGTTAAGAACCGACGCCGGCATGTTGATGGCAAGCTTCAGCGGGTGACCCGCGCTGGAGATCGTGCTCCAGTCGGCCAAAGTGCGCTGGGCGACGAAGATCGAAAGCGGATTGTAGAGTGGGTCCCCCTGCGGGCGGCAGCAAATCGACCGGCTGGACGATGCCGCGTTCCGGGTGGCGAGCGCGGATCAATGCCTCGGCGCCGGAAACCGCAAGCGAGCGCAGGTCTATTTTGGGCTGATACCAGACTTCGAGCCAATGGCGTTGCAGTGCGATGCCGAGGTCGATGCGCGAATTAGGCGGCCCCTCGGGCGGCGCCGATGTTCCACTTTCGGGGTTCGATGTTTCCGGTTTGGAAACCGATTGCAGCCGCGCCTTAAGCTCGGCGGCGCGAAACGGCTTGCGCAGTGATGGCACCATCCAGAGGCCGTGCGACCGACCGATGCGCTCGATCTCGGCGAGCGTGGCCTCGTCACGGCCGCTGATCAGAAGGACCATCCCAGGGAACTTGAGAACGTCAAGCTTACGAATGACCTCCACGGCGTCGGATTGACCCAGCGCGAGATCGAGGACGATCAACGACGGTTGCGACCGCTTTATCTCAACCAGAAAAGCGAGCGGATCGGTGAAATGTTGCGCCTCAATACCGATCAGCGACAGCACCTTGCAGACCATTGTTCCGATTTGCGCTTCGTCGTCGAGGACGAGAGCTGTTTGCGGAAGCGCCGGTTCTATAACCTGGTTCATCAGATTCGTCCGGAGGTTGTCACAGGTTAGTTTTGTAATCGTCCGGCATTAAGGCTTTCTTAATGGCTTTTTCCGACGCGTCGAGACTCAGCGGAAGAGCCAATGACGCTCGCTGCTCGCGCAGATCAATTCAAGGTCATGGTCCGGCCGTGCTCCGGCCCTGCCAGTAATTGAAGTTCGCGAGGGGGCGGCTGATCCCGGCGAAGTATGTGCGGCCCTACTCGAAGGGGCTGAACAACGACTTGCGCGGCGCGGAGGCAAATCGCCGAGACGGTGCAACGCGAGGTCAGGTTGCGCTGCGGTAAAGCCCGAGAGCCGCCGGGCGAAATGGGTCATTTGCGACCGAGCTAACGCGCGCCGAAATCCTGCGATGTCCGCTGTACGCCCAATAGCAACCGAGTATGTTGCAGCGCCGCGAATGACGCGATGTGCCACAAACGGAAATGGCGACCCCTTCGATATGCTGTATCTTCAATCCATACCGATGCATCCCCACTCGGGCCCGGGCTGCTCGTGGTTAGCGCCGCGGTAATTCATCCGTGACAATTTGGACGATTGCCGCAACGCGAAAGCGATATTTTTCTGACAATATTAAAAAAATTGCATGCGGGGCTTTCTGATCTCCCGCTTTCTTCCGCCATGGGGCGCGCGATGACTCGGCAACGCAAGCCGCAGCTGCAGCCGGGATCAGCCGAGGCGACGAGCAAGCTCGATGATGCGCTTGCGATCCTCGCAGCGCATCGGCGGGACGCCATCCTCGAANNCGAAGGAACTTCTGCGCTCGTCGAATCTCGAACAATCGCTGCCGACAGTGATCGAGCAAATCGGCCATGCCACCGGCGTCGACCGAGTGCATATCCTCAAGATCGATCCGGCCTCGCCCGATCAAGGCCACATCGTCCAACATCATCTCTGGAGCGCATCAGGGATATCGACACCGCCCCTTTTCAAGGACGCGAACGGCACAACCATGGTCGACGTCGGCCTCGAGTCGTGGCTGCGGAGACTGACAGCCGGCAAGGTTGTCGTGGGCCACGTCCGGGATTTCGAAGAATCCGCTCGCAAGTTTTTCGAATCGGCTGGCGTCAAGTCGGCGATGGCTGTTCCAGTTTTCGCCGACGGCCACTTGTGGGGGCACATCGGATTGGACGACTGCCACGACGAACGTGAGTGGTCTCCCACCGAGATTGATACCCTCAAAACGCTGGCGGAACTGATCGGCGCAACCGTCTCGGCCCGGCGTCACGAGGCTATCCTCGAATCGGTTGCGATGAGCGCGAAGGAACTTCTGCGCTCGTCCGATCTGCAGCAATCGTTGCCGAAGGTTATCGAGCGGCTCGGCCAAGCCACCGGCGTCGACCGGGTGCATATCCTTGAGATTGATGCCGACACACCGCCCGAGCACAGCCCGGTCGTCCAGCACTATGTCTGGAGCGCCAGCGGCGTTTCATCATCGATCAATTACCAGGAAATTACGGATCCCATGGCCGACGTGGGACTCGGATCCTGGGTGGCGAGGCTCGCCCGGGGCGAGACGGTCGTCGGCAACACCCGCGATTTCGAGCCCGCCGCTCGCACCTTGTTCGAAAGGGGAAGCGTCAAGTCGGTAATGGCCGTCCCGGTGTTCGTCGAAGGCCAGTGGTGGGGGCTAATCGCTTTCGATGAATGCGGGTTTGAACGCCATTGGGGCCCTGCCGAGATCGATACCTTCAAAACGCTAGCCGAACTGGTTGGCGCCGCGATCGCCCGTACACGGCATCTCAAGTCTCTGGCCGACGCCACTCAGACTCTGGCCGATGCCAATCGCATCATTGGGAACAGCCCTACAATTCTTTATCGACTCGGCCTGAAGCCGCCGTTTCCGTTGATCTTCCTGTCACAGAACATTAGCCGGTACGGCTACCAGGCCGACGACCTGTTGGCCCATCCCGAGCGCTGGGCGCAACTCATTGACCGCACCGACCTGGCCGCCATGGTCGACGATATCCGGTCGATCAGCGAAGGCAAGATGGAGTCCAATCAAAAGGAATTCCGTGTGCGGAAGCCCGACGGTTCGATCGTGTGGTTTGACGGCCACGGCAGTGCGCTGCGTGATGGTGAGAACCGCCTGGTCGCCGTCGAGGGCATTCTCACCGACATTACCGAGCGCAAGCTCGCGGCAGAGAAAATCGCAACGCTGGCGCGGACCGACTCGTTGACGGGCCTTCCCAACCGGGCGGCATTTCTCGAACGGCTCAATCTGGAATTCGCGCGCGCTAAGCGCGGTGGCGGGCAATTTGCGGTGCATTACCTCGACCTCGATCACTTCAAGGACGTCAACGACACGCTTGGACACCCCGTGGGCGACAAATTGCTGCAGGCGGTCGCCGAACGCCTGATGAGCTGCGTGCGCGAGACCGACCTGGTCGCCCGCTTTGGCGGCGATGAATTCGCCGTGCTGCAGGACGATATCGAAGACATTATCAACGTCGAAACGCTGGCGGCCAAGATCGGCGAGGTCATTTCCGCCCTTTACGCCATCGACGGCAATCAGGTGTACACCACCGCCAGCATCGGCATCGTCCTCTACGGCAGCGACGTTGCGGGTGTCGACGTCATGATGATGAAGGCCGATCTCGCCCTCTATCGCGCGAAGAACGACGGCCGCAATCAGTTCCGCTTCCATGTCGCCGAACTCGATGAGCAGACCCGCGAGCGGATGGTCATCGGCGAAGAGCTGCGGCATGCGATCAAGCGTGGCGAACTCGAATTGTACTATCAGCCGCAGGTAGAACTTACGTCCGGATCGATCGTCGGGTTGGAGGCGCTGATCCGCTGGAACCATCCAAAGCGCGGCATGATGCTGCCGACCGCCTTCATTCCGATCGCGGAGACGACCGGGAGCCTCGCCTCGATCGGGGAATGGGTGATCAAGGATGCNNGCAGTTCAAGCTGGCGTCGCAGCTTGATCAGATCGTCGCCGAAAATCTCGCCCGCTACAATGTCGCAGCTGCGCGTTTGGAGCTTGAACTCACCGAATCGGTTCTGTTTGAAACGACGCAACGCCACAACGAGGCGTTTAATCGGCTTCGAAGGATCGGGGTGCGGCTCGCGATCGACGATTTTGGCACCGGCTATTCCTCGCTCGACTACTTGCGCTCGTTCCGCGTCGCCCGTCTGAAGATTGACCAGAGCTTCATCAAAGATGTGACGACGAGCGCCGACGATGCGGCCATCGTGCGGGCGACGATCGGGCTCGCGCACGAACTGGACATCGAGGTGGTGGCGGAAGGCGTGGAAACCGCTGGCCAGCGAGATTTCCTGATCGCGGTCGGCTGCAAGGTCGCGCAGGGCTATTATTTCGGCAAGCCGGTGCCGGCGGCGGCTGCGAGCGAACTGCTGCGCCGTAATCTACATTTGCCGTGATCTAGGCAAGCATTTGCATCCCAGCGCGCTAGATTCTGCCGAGCACCTCCCGCAATTGCCGCTCCGAGGCATCGGAATAGCGGCCCAACGCATGCGCCTCAGCACCCGTTAGATAGATTGCGATGTCGCTGTTGGGTCATTCGCGACCGAGCCATCTCGCGC
>PMAF01000257.1 GCA_003152455.1 Hyphomicrobiales bacterium | reverse complement strand
GGCTCCTGGTGCGGCAAGAAATTCGTGCCGGCACGGGTCGCCGCCCGGCCGGGCTTTGCCGAGGTTCCGGCCGTCGCCACCGGCTGGCTGCGCGAGATCAAATCGACGCTGATCCTGCAACCGGGCCCAGCGGCGCTCACCGACGGACACGACCGGCTCGCCGCGATCATTACCGAATGGGCTGAAAATCGGGCGCCGGAGGCCCAAGAAAAGGCCGGCTAACGCATGAAATTATCCACCGAACGTGCTAAGAGTGACCTGCGCGAAGCAGAGGACATGACCGCAATGCAGCCGAACAAAGCCCGTACCGACCTGTGGATGGATCTGGGTCTGGTGGCCTTCCTGGTCGCCTTCGACGTGATAACAAGGCTGGTGCCGCATGCGCCGGGCTTCATGCCGATCGCCGCCAGTGCGCTGTTCGCTGGCCGGGTGCTGCGCATCCCGGCGCTCGCGCCGGTGGTGCCGATTGCCGCCATGGTGCTCAGCGCCTTGGCGCTCGGTCCCGACGATTGGCGGATTTCGCTGATCGTTACCTTGGCGATTTCGCTGCCGGCCCTCGTCGGCATCGTATCGCGGCGCTGGCCCGGCATTGCGGCGACGGTTGCCGTCATGGTGCCCTGCTCGCTCGCGTTCTTCGCCATCTCGAATTTCGCGGTCTGGGCCTTTAGCGGGATGTACAGCCTCGACTTCGCGGGCCTGACCCAGTGCTACGTGGCCGCGCTGCCGTTCCTGCAAAACACCGTGGCAGGCGACCTGTTCTGGACCGCCGTGCTGTTCGGCGCCGCCTGGGCCATTCAGAACGGCGCGATGCTGGCGGGCCGCGCGCGCTAGCCGATCCGCTTCTGCAATCGCGTCCACCATGACTTGAGCCGGCCGCCGAGGTCGGCTGTCTCCTCCGGCTCGGCCAGCCGCAGGCCAACGGTGGTGACGCGGCCATTGGCGACTTTGTGCGCCAACAAAGCGATCGGACCGAGCTGGACGATGTCGCCGGTCCTGGCCGGACGGCGGAGCTGCCCGGTGAAGAAGTCGGCCAGCGGTACCTCCATATGGTCGGCGGCGACCTGCAGACCATAGATGTCGGCCAGCGCGCCGAGGGCTGCGTCACCCTGCACGAAAAAATCGCCGAGCAGCCGCGGATCGGGCGAGGCCGGCGGCGACATCTTGACGAAAAAGCGGTCGAGCGCCTGCGCCTTCTCCGGCGGCGCCAGCAGATAGACATAATCGCCCTCGCGCACCGGGTGGGCTTCCGCCGGCGTGAGGATTTCCTCATCGCGCACGACCAGAGTCGGCCGCGCCCAGTTCGGGATCAGACCGCGGCGCAGGAACGGGCTGTTAGCCGGCACCGGATAGCCGACGATTTCGCGCGTCAATTGGCCCGGCAAATCGAGCTCGACGCGGCGCGGCAGCGGATCGCTGCGCGTGAACGACATGTCGAGCTTGCGGGCCGCGAAGGCCACGCTCCAGCCCTGGATCAGCAGCGACGACAACACGACCACGAAGGCCACGTCGAAGAACAGATAAGCGGTCGGCAAGCCGACCAACAGCGGAATCGAGGCAAGGAAAATCGCCACCGCGCCACGCAAGCCGACCCAGGACACGAACAATTTCTCGCGCCACTGGAAGCCGAACGGGGCGAGGCAGAGGAACACCGCAACCGGCCGCGCCACCAGCATCAGGAATAGCGCGATCGCAACGGCGCCGAACAGGCTGTCGCCTATCCGTTGCGGCCACACCAACAGGCCGAGCAGCACGAACATCACGATCTGCGCCAGCCACGTCACGGCGTCGAGAAATACCACGACGGAATTATGCGCACGCGTCTGCCGGTTGCCCACGACCAGTCCAGCCAGATAGACCGCGAGGAAGCCGGAGGAATGCACCACGTTGGCGAATGCGAAGACGACCAGCGCGCTCACTGCCACGAACGGCGCATGTAAGCCCTGCGGCAGGGCAACGCGGTTGAGCACCAGCGTGATGATCCGCCCGCCGGCGACCCCAATTATGCAGCCGAGCACCGTGTCGCGCACGAAGGTCACCAGCGCATGCGACCAGCTCTGGTTCCCGGCTAGCAGGAACTCCACCAGAATCAATGTGAGAAAGACCGCGAATGGATCGTTGGTGCCGGATTCGACCTCCAGCGTCGCGCGCACGCGCGGGCGCAGCCTTAAGCCCCGCGAATTGATCAGCAGGAACACCGCTGCGGCGTCGGTGGAGGCCACTACCGCGCCGACCAGCAGGGCCTGCAGCCAGCCGATGTCAAGAACCAGCTTGGCGACCGGCGCGGTCAGCAAGGTGGTGATCAGAACGCCCACGGTGGCCAGCGTCGCCGCCGGCGCCAGCACGTTGCGGAAAGTGGCGAGCCGCGTGCGCAGCCCGCCGTCGAACAGGATCAGCGCGAGCGCAATCGAACCGACCAGGTAGGCCGCGCCGACATTGTCGAACTTCAGTCCGCCGGGACCGCCCTCGCCGGCCAGCATGCCGAGCAGAAGGAACACCAGCAGCAACGGCGCACCGAAGCGCAACGCGACCAGGCTCGACAGGATGCCGGCCAGCACCAGCAGGCTGCCGAGCAGGATGGCGATGCTGAACGCGTCGAGCGAGGCCATGCGCGAATCTCCTATTGCAATAGGACGGATTCGCGGCGGTAAGAGCAACGGGAAACGTGACTCAATTTGTCTTGGCCGGGCTTTCCCCGGCCATCCCGCTCAGGGACGCAGTGCTTCACGAAGCGGGACCACCGGGTCACGGCGCGGAGCCTGTCAACGGACCGCGCTTCGCGCGGACCAGTTGGCGCCGGCCAGGTGATGACCGCTCTACTAAAACGCCACTTTATCTCCGCCCTTGAGCGACAAGATCTCGCGCGCTTCGTCCGAGGACGCGATCTCGAGCCCGAGGCCTTCTAGAATCTTGCGCACTTGCGTGACCTGCTGGGCATTGGATTCGGCCAGCTTGCCGGCGCCGATCCAGAGCGAGTCCTCCATGCCGACCCGCACATTGCCGCCCATGGCCGCGGCTTGCGCAGCGATCCGCATCTGATTGGCGCCGGCGCCTAACACCGACCAGTGGTAATTGTCGCCGAGCAAGCGGTCGGCGGTGCGCTTCATCATCATGACGTCCTCGGGGTGCGCCCCGATACCGCCGAGGATGCCGAACACCGACTGCACGAACAGCGGCGGCTTGACCAGCCCGCGGTCGAGGAACTGCCGCAGCGTGTAGAGATGGCCGATGTCGTAGCACTCGATCTCGAAGCGGGTGTTATTGTCGGCGCAGGTGCTGAGGATGTACTCGATATCGGCGAAGGTGTTCTTGAACATGCCTTTGCGCGAACCTTCCAGATACGGCTCTTCCCAGTCGAATTTGAATTTTCCCCTGTAGCGCGGGATCATCGGGAACAGTCCGAAATTCATCGTGCCCATGTTGAGCGAGGCGACTTCCGGCTTGAAGGTCGCGGCCGGGCGCACGCGCTCCTCGGCGGTCATTGTCGGCGCGCCGCCGGTGGTGATGTTCACCACCACGTTGGAGCGCTGCTTGATCACCTTGAGGAAAGGCGCGAATGCTTCCGGCGACTGATCGGGACGGCCGTCCTGCGGGTTGCGCGCATGCAAGTGAACGATGGCCGCCCCCGCCTCGGCCGCCCCGATGGCGGCATCGGCGATCTGCTCGGCCGTGACCGGCAGATGCGGCGACATCGAAGGCGTGTGAATCGAGCCGGTTACGGCACAAGTAATGATGACTTTGCGTGATTTCGCCATGAGCCTTCCATCCCGGTGAAGTGACAGTTTTGTTTTCGCGATTGGACTTGGACGACGATCCTAGAGTATCAGCCAGCCCTAAGTCACCTGCGGAAGCTATCGCCGTGGAAGTAAAGGCTCAACCAGCGGCTGGGCGGCATGCGATCCTGATCGGGGTGCTGTGCGGCACCGGCGCGGCGTTCGGCTGGGCGGCGGGCTTCGTCGCCGCCAAGCACGGCATCAGCGTCGGCTTCTCGGCCGCAGATCTCGCTTTGCACCGCTTTTTGTGGTCCGGCCTGCTGCTGATGCCGATCGTATTGCGCGACGGCATTGCGGATCTCGGCGGTATCGGCTGGGGCCGCGGCCTGGTGATGAGCGTGCTGTCCGGCCCGCCGCAGGCGATGATCGCCTATACCGGCTTCTTGCTGGTGCCGCTCGGCCACGGCACCACGATCCAGCCGGCCTGCGCGGCTTTGTCGGGGCTGATCCTCGCGACGCTGGTGCTGGGCGAGCGCCCGACCGGCCAGCGCATCCTCGGCGGCGCGACCATCATCGCCGGCCTGCTGGTATTCGGCTTCGAATCGATCACCACCATCGGCAGCCACGGCGTGGGCGGCGACCTGCTATTCGCCACCGCCGGGCTGTTCTGGGCGACGTTCGGCATCCTGCTGCGCCATTGGCGTGTATCCGGCACGCGCGCGGTGGCGGCGGTCGGCGCGCTGTCGGTGCTGGTGTTTGCGCCGCTGTACGCGTTGTTCGTCGGCTATGACGGGCTGCTGCGCATGGGCTTGGCCGAAAATCTGCTGCAGGTCGTGGTGCAGGGCATCCTCGCCGGCATGTTGCCGATTTATATGTTCGCGCGCGCGGTGATTCTGCTCGGCGCCGGACGCGCCGCGACGTTCCCGGCACTGGTGCCGGGTTTTTCGCTGATCATCGGCTATCTCACGCTCGGCGTGGTGCCGAGCATCCCACAGCTTATCGGGCTGGTGATCGTCGTGATCGGGTTCAGATTCGTGGTGCGATAAGCCGCGTGTCCCGGGTGCTCACTCCGGCCCGGCGTATTTTCCCGCCGTTTCCGGGAACATGTTCTTGATGATCTTGAATTTCGAAATGTCGACGGTCGCATCCATGTGCATGAAGATGACGGCGTCGCGCAGCACCTTCTCTATGCCGAAATCGAGCATAATGCCGTTGCCGCCGTGCAATTCGACCGCATGCTGCGCGACCTTCATGATCTCTTCCGAGGCAAACATCTTGGCCATGTTGACCAGCGTCTCCGCCGCCGGCGCGTTTTCATCCACCGCGGCCGAGGCGCGATCGAGCAGCGCGCGCACCGCCTCGATCTTGGTCGCCATGTCGGCGAGCCGCAGCGCCACCGCCTGATGCTTGATCAGGATGCGGCCGCCCTGCACGTAGTTCTGCACATACTCGGCGGTGGCCTCGAAGGCGCGCACGCCGACGCCGAGATTCTTGGCGGCCTGGATGATCTTGCCCGGCCGGAAATAGACGCCGGCCGAGCCCATCGCTGAGTCCTGCACCAGCAACTGGTCGTCGGGGATGAACATGTCCTCGAACACCATCTCGCCGTTGTTCATGAAGCGGCAGCCGAGCGTCTCGTTGCAGCGCGCGACCGTGAAGCCCTTGGTCTCGCGCGGCACCAGGAACGACGAGGTACCCTGCAAGATGCCTACCTTCGGGTTGGTGTTGGCGTAGACGACGTAGAGTGAGGCGTCATAGCCGTTGGAGATGAATTGCTTGCGGCCATTGATGATCCAGCCGCCATTGGTCTTCACCGCCCGGGTCTGCATCGCCGCTTCCGGCACGTTGTAGGGCAGCCAGCGGTCGGAGGCGCCGCGCGGCTCGGTCAGGCAATGCGCCATCAGGAATTGCGGCTCCGCGACCAGGCGCTTGAACCAGTGCTCCTGATGATGCTTGGGCGCGAACTGGCGCAGCAGCACCGAGACCTTCCAGTTCTGCACCAGCTTGTCGGCCAGGCCTGAATCGCCGCGGGCGATCTCCTCGGCGACAAGGGCGAAGGTCCGCACTTCGGTGCCCTTTTCCAGTTCCACCCCGCCGTACTCCTCGGGCACGCCCAAAGTGCGGATGCCGACCTTCTCGGCGCCTTCCAGGATCGAGAGCGGCAGCCGCTCCTCCGGCACCATCGACCATTCTTTCTGCCAATTCTTCTTGATGTAGGGCAGAACCATATCGTCGACGAAATCATGGCAGCTCTGCCGCATCATCTTTTGTTCTTCGGACAAACCCCGGTCGTACATGTGCATAACCCCTGACTGCCTGCCGCGGCGGATGCCGGGCGCCGGCTCGATCTGATATTGGTCCGGATCGCAGGCAAATTCCAAGAGCCCCGGATGAAATGGGCTCGACCGGAGTGCGGAATGGACGAGGTCCACCAGTTGGCCGGCACCGTCAGCGACACCCTGCAGGCTTCCGCCGCGAATTCAGCTCGCTCCGGTTGCTGGGCCAGCTCGGCCTGATCGCACTCGCCGCCGTGATCGCCACGGTGGCGGCCGCGCTGACCCGCCGCCGCGTCGACCTCAATGCCCTAACTCTGGGCTGGCCGCAGTTCCTGCAAACCGTGGCGCGGCTGCTGCTGGCCAATCTCGGCAGCATTATTTTTGTGCTGATAGTCGCGATCATGCAGGCCGCCACGGTCTCGCTGGACTTTCAGGGCCGATTCGACCTGCTAAGCGTCGCCGCCAGCCTCGCCACCGCCTGGGTGGTGATCGCGCTGGTGGCCGGGCTGATCCGCAACCAGTTCGTCTACCGGCTGGTGGCGGCGTCGGCCTGGACGATCGCGGCACTCAGCATCCTCGGCCTGCTGCAGCCGACCATGACCACGCTCGATTCGTTCGCGATCGTGATCGGCGGCCTGCGCGTAACGCCGCTTCTGGTGATCAAGACTTCGGTCCTGCTGATGCTCACACTGTGGGCGGCGAACACGGCCAGCGACTTCCTCGACCGGCGCGTGCAATCGAGCGCCGATTTGACGCCGTCGATCCAGGTGCTGATCGGCAAGCTGATCCGTCTGCTGCTCATCACCTTCGCCATCCTGATCGCGCTGTCGACCGTCGGCATCGATTTTTCCGCGCTCGCGCTCTTTTCCGGCGCGGTCGGCGTCGGGCTCGGCTTCGGACTGCAGAAAATCGTCTCCAACCTGGTGAGCGGGATCATTCTGCTCGCCGACAAGTCGATTAAGCCGGGCGATGTTATCTCGGTCGGCGACAGTTTCGGCTGGGTCGGCTCGATGGGCGCGTGTTACACCTCGATCGTCACCCGCGAAGGACGCGAATTCCTCATTCCCAACGAGGACTTCGTTACCCAACGGGTGATCAACTGGTCTTATTCGAACGACGAGGTGCGCCTCGACGGAGCGTTTGGCGTTTCCTATGCGAGCGATCCGCACAAGATCTGCCAGATCGCCATGGAAGCGACGAAGACGGCGGCGCGCGTGCTGATCTCGCCGGCGCCGGTCTGCCATCTCAAGGCCTTCGGCGACTCCTCGCTCGATTTCACGCTGCGCTTCTGGATCCGCGACCCGGTGGACGGCGTCACCAATGTGCGCGGGCAGGTCTTGCTGGCGCTGTGGGATGCCTTCAAGCGCGAGGGGATCGAGATTCCCTATCCGGTGCGCGACGTGCGCATCACGCAGGCGGCCATCGAGACAGGCGATAAGAAAGAGGCAAATTCGGCGCGGGCTTGAGCGAAGTTCACGCTGCCTTGCGGCTTGCCAAAAACTCGCCCATCCGCCCGAGCGCCTTCAGGATGTTCTCGGTCGAGTTGGCGTAAGACAGCCGCACGTAGCCCTCACCCAGAATGCCGAAGTCGGGTCCGCCGATGATGGCGACGCCGGCGTCTTCTAGCAACGACGACGCAAGTGCCTTCGCCTTCCAGCCGGTGCGCTTGATGTTCGGGAAGGCATAAAACGCGCCCTTCGGCGTCGCGCAGGTTACGCCGGGCAATTTGTTCAGGCCTTCGACCACCACCTTCCGGCGCTTGTCGAATTCGGTGATCATTTTATGCACTTCGTCCTGCGGGCCCTTGAGCGCCGCCAGTCCGGCATATTGCGCCGAGGCGTTGACGCAGGAATGCAGGTTGACCGCGAGCTTACGCGCATAGTCGTAGAGCTTGCCCGGCCACACCGCATAGCCGAGCCGCCAGCCGGTCATGGCATAAGTCTTCGACCAGCCGTTGAGCAGGATCAGCCGGTCGCGGATTGAGGGATAGCTGAGCAGGCAGACATGCGTCTCGCCGTCATAGACCATGTGGTCGTAGATCTCGTCCGACATGACGCAGACATCCGGCCACTTCTCGAGACCGGCGACGAGCTTGTCAACCTCGGCGTTGCCGGTGACGCCGCCGGTCGGATTGGCCGGCGAATTGAGGATCAACAGCCGCGTCTTCGGCGTGATCAGCTTGAGCGTCTCTTCCGCCGAGAAGGCAAAGCCGTTTTCCTCGCGGATCGGCACCGGCACCGGCTTGGCGCCGGTAAACTCGATCATCGAGCGGTAGATCGGAAAGCCGGGATCGGGATACAGGATCTCGACGCCCGGCTCGCCGAACATCAGGATCGACATGAACATGGTCGGCTTGCCGCCCGGCATGATCATCACGCTATCGGGCGAGACCTCTACCTTGAAGCGCTTGTGCAGATCGGCGGCCACCGCCTCGCGCAGCGGCGGAATGCCGTTCGCCGGCGTGTAGCCGTGATGGCCCTCGCGCAGCGCCTTGACCGCTGCCTCGACGATGAAGTCCGGGGTGCGGAAATCGGGCTGGCCGATGCCGAGATTGATGATATCGCGGCCTTGCGCGATCAAGGCGTTGGCGCGGGCGAGCACCGCGAAGGCGTTTTCCTCGCCGATGCGGTCGAAGGCCGTAATGGTTTTCAGCATGTTTCACTCCCCGGCGATCGCAGCCCCAAGGGGCCGGCGTGAATCCAAATTCGCCCGCAGTTCACCCGATTGGGGCGACAAAATCAATTCGCGGCAATCAAGTCCGGCCCAATGTCGCGGAGGCTCGCCGTGCCGGAAAGCTGCATCGCCCGCACCAGCTCGACGCGTAGATGCTCGATCACCGCGGCAACGCCATCGGCGCCCTGCACCGCCAGGCCCCAGAGTACCGGCCGGCCGATCAGCACGGCGCGGGCGCCGAGCACCAGCGCCTTGAGAATATCGGTGCCGCGCCGGATGCCGCCATCGACCTCGGCTTTACCGGCGAGCGCGGCGGCCACCTCGCCGATCGCCGCCGCCGTCGTCACCGTGGTGTCGAGATGGCGGCCGCCGTGATTGGACACGATGATGGCCCGGGCGCCGCATTCGGCGCAACGCCATGCCGCCGACCGCTACGACCGCCGCCTGATCGTGCGCACCGCGCAAGGCGTCTATGCGCTCGCCGCGGCCATGATCACGCTCGCTTTGCTCGCCGGCGTGCTGTCCCGCGACCTGCTTTTCGGCGCGGTGTTCCTGATCGGCAGCGCGCGCGCGTTCGAATCGCCGACCATGCACTCGCTGGTGCCCGCATTGGTGCCGCCGGGCATGATCGCGCGCGCGGTGGCCTCCTGGACCTCGGCCAACCAGGTCGCCGTGATCTGCGGCCCGGCGCTGGGCGGCCTGATCTATACGATCAGCCCGACGCTGGTCAGCGCCCTCTGCCTGGTGTTTTTCACCACCTCCATCACGCTGGTCAGCTTCGTGCGCACCAAAGGTCCGGCCGCTAACCCCGAGCCGCCGACTCTCGCCTCGGTGCTGGCGGGCTTGGAATTCATCCGGACGCGCCGCCGCCTGCTCGGCGTCATCACGCTCGACCTGTTCGTGGTGCTGCTCGGCGGCGCCACCGCGCTGCTGCCGATCTATGCGCGCGATATTCTGGCGGCGGGGCCGATCGGCCTCGGATTGCTGCGCTCGGCGCCGGCGGCCGGCGCGTTGATCACCTCGATCGTGCTGTCGTACTATCCGGTCGAACGGCACATCGGGCGCAAGATGTTCGCCGTGGGTGGCGATCTACGGCGTGACGACCATTGCATTCGCGCTGTCGACTTGGTTTCCGCTCTCGCTGCTGATGCTGGCCGTGCTCGGCGCGTCCGATGCCTTGAGCGTCGTGATCCGTTTTTCGCTGGTGCAGATCGAAACGCCCAACGAAAAGCGCGGGCGCGTGAGCGCGATCAATTACCTGTTCGTCGGCTCCTCGAATACGCTCGGAGAATTCGAATCCGGCACGGTCGCCGCCTGGCTGGGCCCGGTATCGTCGGTGCTGATCGGCGGGCTGGGCTCGTTGCTGATCGCCGGCATCTGGATGCTATTATTCCCCGACCTGCGCCGTATCGACCGTTTCGAGCCCGCGGATAAAGAGGAAACAAGCGCGCGATCATGAATGGTGGGAACCGGTTTTTCCGATAAGATCGCGCGCAAATATAGAGGGCCTACATGCATATTCTGATGACCGGCGCGGCGGGGATGATCGGTCGCAAGCTTGCAGCCCGGCTGGTGCAAAACGGCGGCTTGAACGAACAGCCGATCGACCGGCTAACGCTGATCGACATCGTCCCGCCGGAACGGCCCGCCGGCTTCAACGGCAAAGTCGATCTGGTCACCAGCGATCTGGCGGCGCCCGGCGCCGCCCCGCAGGCGGTAGCGGAGCGGCCGGACGCGATATTCCACCTCGCCGGCGTGGTTTCGGCCGAAGCCGAGACCGATCTCGAGAAGGGCTACCGCGCCAATCTCGACGGCACCCGCGCGGTGTTCGAGGCAATTCGTCTGACCGGCGACGGCTACAAACCGAAGGTGATGTTCACTTCGTCCTGCGCGGTGTTCGGCGCGCCGTTCCCGGACGCCATCGGCGACGATTTCCATCTGACGCCGCTGACCTCCTACGGCACCGCCAAGGCGATGAGCGAACTGATGCTGGCCGACTTCACCCGGCGCGGCTTCCTCGAAGGCGTCGGCCTGCGCCTGCCGGCGATCTGCGTGCGNNCCGGGCAAGCCGAACAAGGCGGCGTCGGGTTTCTTCTCCGGCATCATTCGCGAACCGCTGGCCGGTCAGGAAGCGCTGCTGCCGGTCGAGGAAAGCGTGCTGCACACCCACGCCAGCCCGCGCTCGGCAGCCGGCTTCCTGATCCACGCCGCGGGGCTGACGCGCGAGCAATTGGGCGACCGCATCAATATCAACATGCCGGGCGTGTGCTGCACGGTCGGCGAACAGATCGCGGCCTTGCGCCGCATCGCCGGCGACAAGGTCGCCGCCCGAATCCGGCGCTCGCCCGATGCGCTGGTCGAGCGGATCGTCGCGGGCTGGCCCAGCCGTTTTGATGCGCGTCGGGCCGCCGCCCTCGGCTTCAAGGTCGAGGCGACTTTCGACGACATTATTCGCGTGCATATCGAAGAAGACCTGGGCGGCAAGATCGTCAATTAACTGTCCGCGCCCAGCCTGCCCGGCCAAAGCGAGCTTGCGCCAAACGCCCAAGCCCTTACATTATCGCCTATGACCTACGTCGACGCCGCCGTCGCTCCTCTCCGCAAGACTGGCCAGATCAAGATCCACGGCCCCGCCGCCTTCGAAGGCATGCGCGCGGCCGGTCAGCTGGTCGCGCGCTGCCTCGACATGCTGACCGACCATGTCGGCCCCGGCGTGCCGACCGACAAGATCGACCGGCTGGTGTTCGACTACGCGATGGATCACGGCGCCCTGCCGGCGACGCTGATGTATCGCGGCTACAAGAAATCGACCTGCACTTCGCTCAATCACGTGGTCTGCCACGGCATTCCCGGCGACAAGCCGCTCAAGGACGGCGACATCGTTAATATCGACGTGACGCTGATCCTCGACGGCTGGCACGGCGATTCCAGCCGCATGTTCGCCATCGGCGAAATCCCGCGACGCGCCGAACGGCTGATCGAGGTGACCCACGAGGCCATGATGCGCGGCATCGCCACCATCCGGCCCGGCTCGACCACCGGCGATATCGGCGCCGCGCTCCAGAGCTACGTCGAGGCCCAGCATATGAGCGTGGTGCGCGACTTCTGCGGCCACGGTCTCGGCCGCCTGTTCCACGACGAGCCCAATATCGTCCATGTCGGGCGCCCGGGCGAAGGCATCGTGCTCAAGCCCGGCATGTTTTTCACCGTCGAGCCGATGATCAATATCGGCCGCCCGCATGTAAAAGTGCTGTCCGACGGCTGGACCGCGGTGACGCGGGACCGCTCGCTGTCGGCCCAGTTCGAGCACACCGTCGGCGTCACCGACAAAGGCGTCGAGGTGTTCACCTTTTCCCCGGCCGGGCTGCACAAACCGCCCTATAAGCGCTGACCCCCGCTGGTAGCAAACGCCGAAAGCCACCCTCGTGGATTGCGCGCGGCTGAACTACACTCATGCCGGCAAGGGCAGCTCGGCGTGGGCTAATTTTCTTGGCAGACAAGGACGGCCGTAAGGGGAAACCAGGTCTTACAAGTTTCCCGAGGCGACGTCCTTCAGCACCTGCTTCTCAAGCGATAGGTCGGCAACCAGGCGGCGGAGCCGGACATTCTCTCGCTCCAAGTCCTTCATCCGCTTCGCCTGATCATTCTAACAGGCCCGATCAAAACTGTCTTGACATTGTCTGACAAATGATTTAGGCATTTATTCATGGCTCATCAACGCACGAACAGGACAGAAAAGCTTGATCTACGGCTCACCAAGTCCGCAAAGCAAACCCTGCAAGCGGCGGCGACGGCCGCGCACAAGTCTGTCAGCGAATTCGTTCTCGAAACTGCGCTGAGCGAAGCCGAAGAACGGTTAGCCGACCGGCGCATTTTTACGCTCGATGCTAAGCGTTGGGATGCTTTCATTGCCGCACTCGATGCGCCGCCGCGTCGTCATCCGCGTCTTAAACGCCTATTTCGCGAGCCGTCTGTTTTCGATGCCAAGCCGTGACGGACCAGCTGCGCATAGAAAAATTGCAGCGAACTCATGCGGTCGAAGAATTCACCTGCGGCCAACCTGAGCTTGACCGTTTTCTCCCTCGCTATGCGTTGCAAGCGCAACAAGCGCACTCATCTCAAACCTATGTGGGCGTGAGCGGCGCGAAAATCGTCGGCTTCTACTCAATCGTCGTGGGTGAGGTGCAACATGCGGATGCGCCGGCGCGTGTCGTCACGGGTATGCCGCGCCATCCGATACCACTGCTCGTGCTCGCGCGCCTCGCCGTGCATAGTGAATGGCAAGGCCGTCGTCTCGGAGCTGGGCTGTTGCATGACGCGCTCGCGCGCACGTTACAAGTCGCCGATGTTGTCGGCGTTCGTGCGCTCGTCGTCCACGCGAAAGACGACAACGCTGCTTCGTTCTACCGGCATTTCGGATTCGTGCCGTCGAACACCGATCCGCGCCACCTGTTCATGTTGATTAAAGACATTCGCGCGATAGCTGGCGATTGATCAACATCAAGCGATGTCCCCGCGCCGCAAAGCCTATCACCAGCGGGGGCCTCGAATACTAACCCGATTTTAAGTGTGCTGAAGCCCAATCATTCCGCCGACCGAACGATGTGACCATCGATGACGGCGGTTTGATTTATCTGCTCGATCGGCTTCGCGGCATCACGATCATAGAGCAAATCGAACACAGGTGGGCGGTGAAGTGGTGATGTCGCCAATTGTGGGGCGTTCAGTCGATCTGTTGAATTAGCCTGTGCGATTGCCGCAGTAAGGCTCGTAGTTGCCGTAGTTCCATCCGCCTGTCCTCACCATCAAGCGTTTCTGCGGGGAGCAAGCGCCGCTAGTGCTCTTGATCCGTTGCGGGGGCCGTGGATTTAACAACGAAAGAAAAAGGTGCCACGCCGAGGGGCGTGATGACGGCAGACGAACGGGGAACTTCAGTACGATCGATGACCCTGGGGAAGCCCATCAGAGACACGATCACCAGCGGCGCCGAACGCGATGCGCCTGACGCAGTATCGCGCGCGTGCGGTTGCGCGCGGCTTTTGGTTGGCGTGATGGCGAAGCGGAAGGGTCGGGATCGGCTTCCTCAACAACGAGCCGATGGGGCGGCATCGGGGTGTCGCTTGCGGCACCAAACTCTGATTCATGACGATGACTAGGCCGTTTCCGCCACCCTCAATAGGCCGGGAGCGCCAATGAGTTGCGCCTCTTGTTAAGTACGGCAAAATGCCGTACAAGCCTTTGAGGAGAGTGATCATGCCGTCGACGCGTAAGAAGTCCCTACCGCCTAAGCGGGAATACAAAACCCAACGGCTCGAATTGCGCCTTGCGCCGTCGGCAAAGAAGGTGATTCAGCAGGCCATGTCGATCACTGGTCTTGCCGCCGGCGATCTTGCCTATGAGGGAGCGCGCCGGCTTCTCGACGAGCATCAGCGCGTGGTTCTGTCGGGCGCTGATCGTAACACGTTCCTCGCGGCGATCGAACGGCCAAACAATCCAGCTCCACGCCTTGTGCAGGCTTTGAAGCGTCATCGTCATCTCTTCGGCTGATCGTGCATGATCAAAGCGATCAAACCGCTTGGCAAGCATGACCGAGCGGCGTTCTCGTGCGGGGTGGCAGCACTAGATGATTGGTTCCGGTTTCGCGCCGGCCAGGACGAGAAACGCAATGTAGCGCGTGTTTTCGTCGCCACCGATGATCAACTCGGCATCGTCGGCTTCTACAGCCTGAGTTCCTTTAGGCTCGCCATCCCCGACCTGCCAAGCGAACATATAAAACGTCTGCCGCGCTATGACGTTATCCCCGCCGCACTCATTGGGCGTCTCGCGCGCGATGCGAGAGTCCGTGGCGAAGGGATCGGCGATCTTCTGCTCGCCGACGCGGTCCGTCGAGTGATTGGGGCCTCCCGTTCGCTCGCGGTGTTCGCCATCGTAGTCGAAGCGACCGATGAAAAGGCAGCGGATTTCTATCGCGACTTCGGATTTGTACCGTTTCCTAATCATCCACTCAGACTATTTATGCCGGCATCCGCAGCGGCCGAGGCTATTTCGCCCGCGTTGTCTCGATAGCCCAACGGTCTGGCGCACTTGAAGTAGAATAATTGACCGTCGATAATTGCTTAAGAAGCGCTTATATGTCGATACACTATGCCGTACGTATCAAAAGCCAAAAAGGAAACAAGTCGCTGGATGACACTCCAGCAGGGATCTGAGCACGTCCAATTTGTAGACGCTTGCGATGAAGATGAAGCGATAAAGGAATTGATTTCGGCAATTGCGGATAGTGGCCTGCGCGCACAATGGGGGATTGGAAGACGGGCCGCCGCAAACGAGTTCAGGAATCGCGTACTAGTGTATCCCTTGGAAGGCACGTCGGTACATATCGAGCGGGGAAAGGCAAGGCCCACCACTTTTTCAGAGCCTAAAATAGAAATAGTCAGGTCACTGGACGACAACGATTTCCCACCACTCCATGAGCCTTTGTGGGTCTTGCGAGAAGACATTTCGAGCAATTGGCCAGAAAAAGCAGACAAGCATCCGCCGACAGAGTCTCGACAAGCAGAAGAAGAAGCTAAAGAGGCTGCCGCTGCAGTTTCATCACGACAAAAAGCCAGTGCCGATGCAGACATTCGAACAAGGCTCCGAAAAATACGTGATACCGCGCTTGATTGCGACGAAAAGATGCCAAATGTGAATGAGATTTGGGACTCGCTGAAAGCCGATGGAGTCCATTCAAAGAGAACGGTTTTTACGATTTTGAAAGAGGATGAATTTGATCATCGGCGCCGCCCTGGAGAGCGGAAGACTAAGCGCTGAGAGAAGCCGCATGAATTTTTCCAGTGCGTGGTAAATTAGCGAATTTCGAGCTTTACCGGAAAATGTTTGGGAAATCTCGACAGCAAATTTGAAGGTCGTTAGTTGATCGCTTCTGCAAAGGTGTTGTCTAGGAG
>PMAF01000175.1 GCA_003152455.1 Hyphomicrobiales bacterium | reverse complement strand
TTTTCTTGCGCTCCGTGATGTCCTCATGCGTCGTCACCCATCCGCCGCCCACCATCGGCTGGGTCACGACGGCAATAGTGTGGCCATCGCCCGTCTCCACCTCTTTGTTTGTTATTTTCCTTTGGGCGATCGTGGCCAGGAGGTCGTCGACGTATTTCTCTGGGTTGCCGAAAAAGGTTCCTCGCGCGACGCGGCCTTTGACCAAGTCAAGAAGTGTACAGCCTGGATTCGTCAAGTCCGACGATAAATTGTAGATTTGCCGGTAGCGATCGTTACAAATGACGAGTCGCCCTGCCGAATCGAACATGGCCACGCCCTGAGACATGTTGCTGAGAGCCGTATCCAACTGTTCGATCGAATGCTTGAGATTCTCGTTGGCAATCGTGATCTCGTTGGTGCGCGACTTGACTGTTCGTTCCAGTGTTTTCTGCTGGACCAACAGTTGCCGCTGCGCTGCGGTCAGATCTTTGTTCTTCTGCACGATGGCTCTGAACATGAAAAAATAAAGAAATGGAGAAATAATAGTGACCAGTGCAGTCGCGTCTAAAGTGTTTCTGGCGAGATTGTTGTCAATGGCGACATATTCCAAAGCAAACATAATCGCCATCTCGCCGCAAAAAATCGACGCGATCAGCAATATCAAGAGACGCAATGCAGTCATGTGCCACGACTTCCCGTTGCGCAAAAAGATCGAAAAGCTGAGCATAGATTTAACGGTGTCGTGAATTTCCCGACTATAGCGATCAAGTTCGCCTTTGATCGGCCTCCAGCCCGCGGCATCGTAGTCGCCGCCGACATGGTGCCGAGACTTTGCATCCGCTCAATTACGGCCGTCGAGATAAGCCCTATTGACTGCAAGCCGCGATCGATCTGCCCGGCGAGCGTCAACGCAAGACTCTCTATCGCGTACTCGTTTTCTGCCAGCGCCCGGTCATGGAGATTCAAAAGTAGACCCCTGGTTACCGCTGTGACTGCACCGACCAGAATTATTCCACAGATGATGATCGATCGAATCGGACGAGAGCGCCATACCGTCCGTGAGGCCGCTGAATTGCCAGCGGCCTGTGCAGGCTGGCCGGATGTGGATTGCATCTGGTGGCTTTTAATAGCGTCAATTGGTATTGGCCTCTGAACCAATTTGTTGTGCCCTTTCTGGAGCAATTTGATATGCCGCTCCAATGCCTATAGGAAACCGATGGAGTATTAGGGTTTAAAGCGGGGCTAAATTGTTTGATGATTTAAATGCAGATTTAACCAACGGCTGCCTGGTGCGGTTGCTGCAAACCTACGGTCAGATTTGAGTAACACCTCTCTTGGCAGGAACGGTCGCCTACATCTTGACCTTATTTCATGGGGATTATCTCCCCTTGATTTCTGCATAGGGTGGGCGCCGTGAGAAGGTGGCGTTTACCGACATGGACTGCGGGCTTCAGAGGTCTGCGACTTGCGCTGGGAGCAGATTAACTGGAACTCGGCAACACTTCATGTCCGCAGGGTAAAGAGCGGGAAGCCGAGCACTCATCCCATTCGCGGCGATGAACTCCGAGCGCTGCGCAAGCTCCAGCGGGAAGCACCCAAGTCTCCGTTTGTGTTTGTGAGCGAACGCAGCGGACCATTCACAACTGATAGTTTCAATTGGATGGTCAAGCGTGCGGCGCAGAAAGCAGGCTTTCCGTTCCAGGTCCATGCGCACATGCTACGCCACGCCGCTGGCTATAAGCTGGCAGGCGACGGTCACGATACGCGATCAATCCAAGACTACCTTGGGCACAAAAACATCCAGCACACCGTGCGCTATACTGAGCTGTCGCCAACGCGGTTCAAGGATTTCTGGCGCGACTAGACCGTGCACCTTGGCCCACATGTCGCGAAAGTCGCGACATGTGAGTTCTTAGACGGTGACGGCCATTACGAAACCTAGCAGCGCTATCATGGTGCGCCGACGTTAGGCGATTCCTTCGGCTGATCAATATGGATAAGGTTTTCGGTACGCACAGCTGCCGCTACTGTCGCTTTTCGACCAATACTACTGTTACTTTTTAATATGCCCGCTGGCATCGAACTGCTTGACGTAAGCCCACAGTTCGTTGACCTGCTGCTGGTTCTTGAGGCCGGGGAAGACCATTTTGGTGCCGCGGACAAACGCCCTGGGATACTTTACGTATTCTTTGAAGTTTTCTTCGTTCCAAACGATGCCCGAACGCTTGTTTGCATCAGAATAATCAAAATCCGGAACGGTGCCGGCCGCGCGGCCGTCGAGACCATTGAGTTCGGGCCCAATTTTGTTTTTCGCGCCCGGGCCTATAGCGTGGCACACTTGGCATTGCTTGAACACGGTCGCCCCCTTTTCGATGTCCTGTGCCAAGCCCACCCCAGTCGATGTGGCAATTAACATGGCGGCCGCGATCAACTTTTTCATAAACGCATCTCCGTTTAGCGGTTGGCCGATATTCGATCCAGCGGCCTGTCGATCTTCACCATCAGGATCGGCTTGCCGTTTATTTAATAAAACTGAGATACGACGCGAGCGCCGCAATTTGCTTGGCAGACAACTGACTTGCTACATGCGGCATCGGATGCATTGCCGTCTTATTATATCCCTCGCCCCACTGTTCAAGCCGCCTTTGCAAGTAAGAGAACTCCAGTCCGCCTAAACGAGGAATTTCTCGAACGCCCTCGGCGTTCGGGCCGTGGCAAGCGATACAAGCAACAATATTGGAATCCGGAATTCCGTCTTGGTAGATCTTCCGCCCCATCGCCGCGAGTTGCTGATTTCCATCTTCCGCCGGTTTAGGGGACAGCTCCGAAAAATAAATTGCCAAATCATGCGCCGTCTTAGGGCTCAGGCTCGCAGTGGCGAACCACATATATTGCTTTGAGAACGGATTGTCGCGTGTGTGCTGGCTAAAACCTACAAGCTGATTCTCTAAATATTGACGTTTCTGGCCCGCCAATCGCGGTGCAGGCAAATATCCCTGCGCCGATGTTCCGTGACACCAGGTGCAATTGCGAATAGCGTGGCTTTCTGCGTGACCTGCCAACGAAGATACGGCAGAGAAAGCAATTGCCAGGACCGCTGATTTTAGCCTGAGGAGTTTCATGATCCGAGTTTTCACACCTTATGGCCTATAACGAATCGGCGACGAACTTATTTCAGAGAACTGACGTAGACGGCGACGGCTTCGATTTGCGGCTTGGTCAAACTGTGCGCAACCGGCTTCATGATGGTTGATGTGTCCGGATTCGCCGGATTTTGACCGCGTTCATGAGTCCAGGTCGTCAATTCCATGACGACATAAGAATCGAGCTGACCTGCCAACCGGGGGATTTCTCCATGACCGGTAGCCTCCGGGCCGTGGCAAGCGGCGCACGCGGCAACATTGGCGTCAGGAACTCCGTTCTCGAAAATGTTTTTGCCTGCCGCCACAAGTTTCTTCGGAGCGCCCCCGAGAGGTTTCGGATTGAGCTGCTGAAAACTCGTGGCAATCGCTGTAATCATTGCAGGCTTCAAAACGTGAGCCACGTTGAACATGATATTGTTCGTTCGCCGGCGCTCGACAAAGGCTTGTAACTGATTCTTCAAATACTCGGGCTGCTGGCCAGCAAGTCGCGGTATGGGGAAAAATCCGCGGAAACCTTGCCCCGATAGGCCATGGCAATCTTGGCAGTACCTGATCTTGGCTTGCACTTCTTGCTTCGAAACGGCGGCCGCGTCTTTGGCATCCGCGCGACCCATCGCCGACAAAACTATTGCCAGAAACGTCAGTTGCAATGTCGTCTGCAAGCTGACGGCCTTCATAAACCGGCGTCTGATTGTTTCGTTTAACGGAGTCGCGTTATTGCGCCGGTAACTTAAGTTCATCGCTTCCTCACCACTTTCCACCGCCGCGGCGCGGGGGTGCAGTTGCTTATTCAGTNNACCAAAAAGAAAGAGTTACTCCAGATAACTTACATAGGCCGCGACCGCTTCGATTTGTGACTTGGTCAATCCATGCGCGATCGGCGCCATGATGTTCGAGTTTTCCTCCGCACGCTCCTTGGCCCAATTCGTCAATTGGGTCACAATGTAAGGATAAAGCTGACCGGCTAGCCGAGGAAATGCTCCGTTCCCTTTGGCGTCCGCACCGTGGCAGGTGCCGCATGCCGGAACGTCGGCGCTTGGAACTCCATCATCAAAAATTTTCTTTCCCGCTGCTACGATTTCCTTTGGCGCGCCCCCAAACGGCTTGGGATTGAGATCATGAAAATGCGTGGCCAGAGCATGTATCATCGCCGGGCTCAGGACATGGCCCACGTTGAACATGATATTGGTGCTAGACGGCGACTCCTTATTTTCCCGCTTGTGCTCAACAAATCCTTTTAATTCATTCTCGATGTACTCGACTGGTTGTCCCGCAAGCCGCGGTATGGGGTGAAATCCAATGAAGCCTCGGGCCGACAAACCATGGCAGGTTTCGCAATAGTCGACCTTGGCCTGAAGGTCGCGCTGGGAAACGCCCGCGGCAGCCTTTTCATCCGATGCGCGCGCTGCCGTGCTGAAAGCAACCGCAAGGACTGCAATCTGCAACAACGATCGTAAACGGACGACTTTCATAATCAGGCGCCCTCGCCTTCCATTTTTTTCTAGAATCATTGTCTGATCACTTTGATGCGCTCCCGCATTTCCACAACCTTCGATACGCGACCTCTGCTACGTACGTTGCAAATGCCTTTCGGCTACATCGCGAACCAGATAAAGCCAAACAGTGTATTGTTATCGTGGGCGAAGACCGTGTCCCCGTCGAACTTGTTGTAGTAGGTGTATTGAAGTCCGACGCGCACATTAGCCCAGGGCCACCCTGGCGCCTGGCTGGAAATGAACGGGATGTAGTCAATCTCGAATATATAACCGTTGCTGTCTGGACTGCATCCGCATCCAGGGTTAGCGGAATACACCGTCGGGTCTGATGAACCTGTAGTATTGAAATACTGACCTGTGAGCACGATACGGTTGTCATTCCCATAGGCAAGCGAGGCCAACGCCCTGAACTCATCCAATGTATTTGTCTGGTTGGTACCAAAATTGAAAGAACTTGCATCAAGCGTTTGGTTCTCGTGGATATAAGTGCCACGCAGCGTGACCCAATAATTATCTCCCTGATATTGATATTGGGCGTCGAAAGCAGTGTCGGTATATCGATCGGTTTGAGGCACTACTGCATTTAGTTGCCAGCCATTCGAATCAACCTGCGTTGGATCCCATGGATGTAGCCGTGTTGACATTCCAAAAGCGCCGAACTCGAGCCAGTGGCTACCCCAATGTGGTTCCAAGGCTACGCGCCAATATGGCGCGATGCCGTCGATCACTCCAAATGAGTTAAAGGGGTCAATCCCTAATTTATTTTGGGCATCGAAACTGATCGATCGGTAACCAGTCAATTCCAAATACAACATGTCATTGATGAACGCATAGCCGCCAACGCCAGCCGTACCATGAGTTGCTAGACCGCTCTCGATGATGGTTGACGTTCCAGGATGGGGTGCAACATTTGATAAAGCATACGGGAATGCCCATGCCGGGGTGGTATTCCAGGGATCTTGAACGGTCGGGCTGTTATTGCCGGTGATGCCATAGATGACATCCAAGCCAGCCAGCATCGCTGTATTAGCGTAGCGAACGTCTGTGTTGTCCCAGGAGATTTGATAGGTCGCGTACGGATCGGCGGGATTCGCAGCAGCACCAAAAGGAGAACCATTGTAGGTCACCTGCGCAAAGGCGCCGATATGGTCGGTGATCGCACCGCCGTAGAACAAGCTAACTGGCGAAACCACGACATTGTCATTCGCATGAAAGGGAGACCCGGTTGGGTCTTGTGGCGCTTGTGTATGCGTGTAGCCAACGATCGCCATCATAGCTATCGGCGGCACCCAGGTGTCGCTCGTGCCTGACTGTCCATCCTTTGCCGCATCTGATTTTGTTTTGGCATCAGACTTCTTTTTGTCGATCCAGTCAGAGAAAAGCGTCGTCCGGTAGGGACCGCCGCCTGCTGTGTAACCGCCGATCTTAAACCGGCGGCCATAGGGCGTGAGCCCAGGGAAATCGGTGTGGCAGGTGCCGCAGGGTTGGCCAGTCTGTCGCGCGTAGCTCGGCAACGCCTCGGCGGGAGAGATCGCACCAAACGTCACGGCGCC
>PMAF01000033.1 GCA_003152455.1 Hyphomicrobiales bacterium | reverse complement strand
TCCTACTTTCTAGGATAAGTATTCTGAACACCTGTTCATCGAAAATTGGAGATTGGAACTGACACTGAAAGCTCAATCCTTGGTCGCCTCTTATCGTAAAGGCAGGCCGAACGCCGGATGTCCGCTACGGGTCGATGGTGTTGAATTGCTCTGAACCGGTCAAAAGCGTGGTAATCTCTGTACGTTCTGGCCAATGACTACCTTGCTCTTGAACGGAAATGAGCATGGCGGAAACGCTCAGGTATCGCGCATTTCTTTCCTACAGCCACGCTGATACCGGTGTGGCGAAGCGCGTGCACGGGCGCCTCGAAGGCTTTCGCATCGACAAGGACCTCGTCGGGCGCGAGACGCCATCAGGGCAGATTCCCGAAACGCTGCGACCGATATTCCGCGACCGGCTCGAATTCGATGCCGGGAGTTCGCTCGCAGATGAGACCATTGCGGCGCTTGATGGCTCGGCGGCATTGATCGTCCTCGCCTCGCCTCACGCGGCGCGCAGCAAATTTGTGAACGAAGAGCTTCGGCAGTTCAAATTGCGCCACCCCGACCGGCCGTTAATCCCACTGATTGTTGATGGCGTTTCGGGCGATCCGGAGAAGGAGTGCTTTCCGCCAGCATTGCGCTTCGCCATCACGGAGCACGGGGCGATCACGGATACTCCTGTCGATGTGCTGGCGGCCGATCTACGCGAAAAGGGCGACGGGATCGAGCTTGCGCTTGCCAAGGTCGTCGCCCGGCTGATCGGGCTCGCCCCAGACGATGTATACCGCCGGGCCGAGCGAGAGCGAAGGAGCCAGAGGCGGCGGGCGCGGCGGGTGCAGGCGCTAATTTATGTACTGTTGGTTGGCGTCATCGGTGGACTCGTTGGTTGGATCAATCAGTCGTACATCAAGGAGCGGATAAATTGGTTCATGACCATGCGGCCCTACATGCTCGCGAATGTTCGGCCCTACGTGCTCACGGCAGAGGCCGAGCGTGCGCTAAAGCCGCGGGCGAGCTTCCGCGAGTGCGCCAAGAACTGCCCCGAGATGACCGTTGTGCCAACTGGGGCCTTCACGATGGGAGCGCCCGCGACTGATACGGCCCGCTATGACGATGAAGGCCCGCGGCACGAGGTTGCGATCGCCAGCTCCTTCGCCGTGTCCAAGTTCGATGTGACGTTCACGGACTGGGATACCTGCGTCTCGGTTGGCGGGTGCGTTGCGGCATCTGACAGCGGCTATGGACGGGACACGAAGCCGGTCATCAATATCACCTGGCCCGACGCCCAGCAGTATGTGGCGTGGTTCTCCAAGATGACCGGCCAGCCCTACCGCCTTCTCACGGAGGCCGAATGGGAATACGCGGCTCGCGCTGGTACCACGACGACCTATTTCTGGGGCGACGAAATCGGTAAGGGGAACACCAATTGTAACGGGTGCGGGAGCGCGTGGGACAATCATCAGACCTCACCAGTCGGATCGTTCAAGCCCAATGCATTCGGCCTCTACGACATGGCCGGCAACGTGTGGCAATGGGTGCAGGATTGCTACCATGGTGACTACAACGGAGCGCCCACCGACGGCTCGGCTTGGATTAGAGGAGATTGCAGTCGCCATGTCATCCTCGGCGGTTCCTGGTACAGCGGTCCGCGGAGTCTCAGTTCGGTCGCCCGCCTCGGGAATTCCACCGACGGCCGGGGCGACAATATTGGCTTCCGGCTTGGGAGGACGCTTACCCCCTAATTTTTACCTCGTTAGCTGGGAGCGCAAAACCTTGCACGCGAGTGAGTGAAAAAATACCAAAGTCTTTGGACGGGTCACGAGCCTTTATCGATCACATCGTGCAGACATTTTCATACCCACGTCGACGCGATGAAGGGGGTGGGACTTGAATGGTCGCTAACGGACAACAACGGACAATGGTGGATTTTGGCCTGAGACAGCTTGTCCGCTAATGATGCTGTGGACGGCGCCCCCTCTGCGGCATCGAAGTGCCATAGGGTGGCTGCGTTGAAGCAAACCACATTGAGGGGAGCGGTCCATGGGTGAGGTTAGCACAATCGGTCTGGATATTGCGAAGTCGGTGTTCCAGGTGCATGGCGTCGATGAGGCGGTGCGGTGGTGATCCGCAAGCGTCAGTCGCGCAAAGGTGTTAGAGTTCTTCGGCGCGCTACCGCCATGTCTGGTTGGGATCGAAGCCTGTCCATCGGCCCATCACTGGGGTAGCGAGCTGCAGAAGCTCGGTCACACTGTGAAGCTGATGCCGCCGAGTTATGTGGAGGCGTATCTTAAACGCGGCAAGAACGACGCAAACGATGCTGCGGCAATCTGCGAGGTGGTGACGCGGCCATCGATGCGGTTCGTCCCGATCAAGACGAAAGAGCAGCAGACTGCCTTGATACTGCACCGGACCCGGCAATTGCTGGTGCGTCAGCGCACGATGCTGAGCAATGCCCTACGCGGGCATCTGGCCGAACTCGGCATCGTGTCGGCCAAGGGCCGCAACGGAACGGGAGAGCTGCTCAGGATCATCGCGGATGGCGCGGATCACCGGGTTCCCTCAGCGGTCCGTGGCATTCTCGATGTGCTGGCGCGGCAATATTGCGCGATCGGAACCGAGATCGGATCCATCGACAAGAGCATCCTGACCTTGCATCGCGGGTGCAAGGCGAGCCGGCGGCTGGCGGAGATTCCAGGCATCGGCCCGATCGGCGCCACCGCCCTGGTTGCCGAGATCGGCGACTGGAAGACGTTCTCATCGGGGCGCAGTCTAGCTGCCTGGATCGGGTTGGTGCCGAAGCAGCACACGACCGGCGGCAAAGATAGGTTCGGCAGCATCACCAAGCAGGGCAATCGATACCTGCGATGGTTGCTGGTCGTCGGCGCGATGGCCGTTATCCGCTACGCCCGCAAGCACGGAACGCAGAAGCGGCCATGGCTCGGCCGGTTGATGGAACGCCGGCCCACGAAGGTGGCGGCCGTCGCGCTCGCCAACAAGATTGCGCGGATGGCCTGGGCCATCATGGTCCACGGCGAGAGATATAAGGAGCCGAAGCTGTTGCTGGCGGCATGAGACACGCCAGCGGATAGATCGGCAACACCAATTGGCGACGGCATGACGACGTAATGCAGATACGGTCGTTCCGGGGATCGGGAGAACCCGTTTGGGTCATCGCAATTTAAAGTGCAAGCGAACGATTGGGACCCGATCCGCGCAGAGCATTAGGGCCAGCGGCCACCTGCCGCATCAACAGGCCGGACACGTGACCGCACCCGACCAATGTTGCAGCAACGTCAAAAAAGCTCTTGCCAGGGCGCCGTCCACACGTGACCCAATGTATGGTCCGGCC
>PMAF01000209.1 GCA_003152455.1 Hyphomicrobiales bacterium | reverse complement strand
AGGTTTTCGGTACACACAGGGGCGCAATCTGCGCAATTTTCATTATTATTATTTTTTCACTAACGCCATTGAACTTAACGCGGCGGGAGCCAGGAAATTCCACGCCTTGGATTAAGCATGATTTGGCGGCCAAACCTATCGTTGCCGCGTCAATCGCCGCCTTGGCCGCGCGTTTTCATGTCCGCGAGGCAAAGCGAAAGCGCCTGCTGCCAGGCGGGGAGCGCGAGGCCAAATCGCTCGCTGAGCCGCCGCTGAGCCAGACGGGAATTCTTCGGCCGTGCGGCCGCCGCCGGATACTCCGCGCTCGGGACCGGTTTGAGCCTCGGCCGATGTTGCGCGGAAAGCAACCCGTGGCGCTGTGCCTCGCCCAGGATGGCTTTGGCGAATCCATACCAGCTGGTCGCTCCCGCTGCCGCCAGATTGAATAGTCCGGAGGCAAATTCGCCCTGCGCCCGTTCCTGGCAGGCGGCGCGCACAATCAGCGTCGTTGCGTCGGCGATGTCGCGGGCCCAGGTCGGCGCGCCGATCTGATCGTCGACGAGTCGCAATTCCCCGCGCTCGCTCGCCGACCGCAGAATTGTGCGCAGGAAGTTCTGCTTGCGCCGCGAATAGACCCAGCTGGTGCGCAAAATGACATAAGCGCCTCCGGCCGCGCTTATCGCGTTATCGCCGGCCAATTTGCTGCGGCCATAGGCATTGATGGGGTGCGGCGCGTCGTCTTCGCTGTAAGGCGTCGGCTTGACGCCATCGAAGACGTAGTCGGTCGAGTAGTGCACGAGCAGAATGCCGGCTTTACGCGACTCGTCCGCAAGCACGCCGGCGGCCGTGCCGTTGACCGTGGTCGCAAGCATTTCCTCCTGCTCTGCCCGGTCGACCGCCGTATAGCCGGCCGCATTCACGACGACGTCGGGCTTTACGCTGCGGATGAGACCCGGCAAAAGTTCGGGCTGCGAGAAATCGCACTGGCTGCGATCGAGCGCCACCACGTCGCCGAGCGGCATCAGGCTTCGACACAGTTCCCAGCCGACCTGACCGCCCGCGCCGGTGACCAGCAGCCTCATGCAAAGACCTCGGCTTCGCTGAACGCGAGCCCCGACTGGTCCTTCGCCGACAGGATCGGCTCGCCGTCCTTGGGCCAATCGATCCCGATGGCGGGATCGTTCCAAATCAGGCAGCGTTCGTCCTCGGGGGCATAGTAGTCCGTGGCTTTGTAAAGGACCTCCGCCCCCTCGCTCAGCACGAGGAACCCGTGCGCAAAGCCCTCGGGGATCCAGAGTTGCTTCTTGTTGGCCGCTGACAATACCTTGCTAAAATATTTTCCAAACGTCGGCGAGCTGCGGCGCAGATCGACAGCGACATCGAAGACCTCGCCCGCGATGACGCGCACCAGTTTTCCCTGCGGCCGGCGCAGCTGATAGTGCAATCCGCGCAGAACATGTCTGGACGAATAGGAATGATTGTCCTGCGGGAAGCGAACGCTTAGCCCAGTGGCATCGTCGAAGCGCTTCTGATTGAAGCTCTCGAAAAAGAACCCGCGCGCATCTTCATGGACCGCCGGCTCAAGCAGCAGCAGGCCGGGTATTGCGGTTGCGGCAACCTTCATCGTTACCGCTCATCCTGGATCAAACGATGGAGGTACTGTCCATAGCTCGTCTTAGCCAACGATTCCGCCATCCGCGCAACTTGCTGACTATCGATCCAACCCTTGCCAAATGCGATTTCCTCCGGACAGGCGACTTTAACACCTTGCCGATGTTCGATGGTTGCAACGAATTGACTGGCCTCAAGGATCGATTCATGCGTGCCGGTATCGAGCCAGGCATAGCCGCGGCCGAGGATCTCCACGTTGAGCCGGCCCGCTTCGAGATAAAGGCGGTTTACGTCGGTGATCTCCAGCTCGCCGCGCGCGGATGGTTTCACGCGCCGCGCAATGTCGGTGGCTTCGTTGTCGAAAAAATATAGCCCGGTTACCGCATAGTACGACTTCGGTTTGTGCGGTTTTTCTTCAATCGATACGGCTTTCTGGTTGTCGTCGAATTCGATCACGCCGTAGCGCTGCGGATCGTTGACGCGATACGCGAACACGGTCGCGCCGCTTGTGCGGGCGCAAGCGCTCCCCAGTAGCGCCGGAAATCCGTGACCGTAAAAAACATTGTCGCCGAGAATCAACGTCACGTCGTCCGCGCCGATAAAATCCGCGCCGATGATGAGCGATTGCGCCAACCCGCCGGGGGAGGGCTGAACGGCATACGAGAAACGAAGTCCCCATTGGCTGCCGTCGCCGAGCAGTTGCTCGAAGCGCGGCGTGTCTTGCGGGGTGGAAATAATCAGAATGTCGCGGATGTCGGAGAGCATCAATGTCGATAGCGGATAATAGATCATCGGCTTATCGAAGATCGGCAGCAATTGCTTGGACACAGCGAGTGTCGCGGGATGAAGCCTGGTCCCCGAGCCGCCGGCGAGGACGATGCCCTTTCGTGCCGTCTTCTGCATAGTCAATTATCGACCTATCAAATGCGGTTTAAGCCGTATCCCAGTCAAAGATGGCAGCTTTGCCCGGGCTGGATCAATATGGATCGCAAAAGGTTACCCTCATCGATTGGAATAATTCTTTTGCAGCCAGTCACGATAGGCGCCGCTCATGACGCGCCCCACCCATCCGGGATTGTCGAGATACCAGCGCACCGTCTTACGGATCCCCGTCTCGAACGTCTCGGATGGCGTCCATCCTAGCTCGCTTGCGATCTTCGCCGCGTCCATCGCATAGCGGCGGTCATGGCCGGGACGGTCGCCGATGAATTCGATTTGCTGATGGTACGAGCGGCCGTCCTGGCGTGGCCTGTCGGCATCGAGAATATCACACAACCTGTGAACGATCTCGATATTCGCCTTTTCGCTGGCGCCGCCGATATTGTAGGTCTCGCCGATACGCCCCCGCTCGAGCACGGCGCGAATCGCGCTGCAGTGATCGGCGACGTACAGCCAATCCCGGCGTTGCTGACCGTCGCCATAGACCGGCAACGGCAACCCGCTCAGCGCATGATGGATCATGAGCGGGATGAGTTTTTCCGGAAACTGGTAGGGCCCGTAATTGTTCGAGCAGTTGGTGACCAGCACCGGAAGCCCGAAGGTGTGGCACCAGGCGCGGATCAGGTGGTCGGATGCCGCCTTGGTCGCCGAGTAGGGGCTGTTCGGCTGATAGCGATTGAGCTCCGTGAAAGCCGGCTCATCCCGCCCGAGGGAGCCGAAAACTTCGTCGGTCGACACGTGCAAAAATCGAAACGCGGCCTTTTCCGGCGAATTCAGGCTGTCGTAAAACGCCCGGGTCGTTTCCAGCAACCGGTAGGTGCCTACGACATTGGTCGCGATGAAATCGGCCGGTCCGTGGATCGAGCGGTCGACATGCGACTCAGCCGCAAAGTTGACGACCGCCATCGGCCGGTATCGCTTCAACAAGCCTGCGACAAGCTCGGCATCTCCGATGTCGCCGTGAACAAAAGCATGGCGGGGATCGTTGGCGACGCTTGCGAGATTTTCGAGATTGCCCGCATAAGTGAGCTTGTCGAGACTAACGACCGCGGATAGGTCATGGGCAAGCCAGGCCAGTACGAAATTGGCGCCGATGAAGCCGGCCGCCCCGGTCACCAGGATTGAGTTTTCTTCCGGACGATTTGGCGCGCCGTTGCTCGAAGCGACCGGACTCATCTCAAATCCTTTTGAGCACGGTTGCCGCAAGCAGCCCGGCATTGCCGAGCAGCGTCTGGCGGTAGACGCCGGATCGTTTGAGATAATAGAGACGCTGCGGGAGCGGGGCCGTCCTCGCTTTGGCGAATAGTGCAAGGACCGCGCTGTTTTGCGGCTTGATTAAATGGGCGGGCACTTGCTGGAGCGCGGCAATATTCTTCTTGTTCCATTCGCTAAACCGCCCGCTCAGCATCATGCGGATGCGGACGAGGCGCGCACGCCAGCCCCGGTTGGATCCGATCAGATTGTCGGGATGCTGCCGATATTTGAGCGCCGGCTGCGGGTCGTAGCAGATCGCGCCACCCACTGCCGAAACCAATTGGTACATCCACCAGTCATGCAACACGACGTCGAGCCTGCCGGTCGTCTCTAACAGGCGTTTCGCCGCTTTGTTGAACACCATCGTATTGCCCCCTCCCAGACTCTGGATGATAGCGTTGCGGAACGCTATCGGCCGGGTGAACAGGGGAGAGACGCCATAGGGCCGTCCATCGTCGGAGACCAACTCAGTACGGCCGCAATAAAGACCCGGCACGTCGTCCGGGATCGTGGCCAGCCAAGTCAAAGCGCGCTGAAGCTTATCTTTGTACCATATATCGTCTTGATCGCTAAACGCAAAGTAGTCCGCCTCGATCGAGGGATCGGTTGCCAGCGAGAGAAAATTGGCGCAAACACCTTGGCCCGGGCCGTTCCTGACGATGACATTCTGCGTGCGGCTGCCGGCGAAGTCCTTGAGAATTTTCGCGGTCGCATCGGTCGAACCGTCGTCCGATACGAACAAGCTCCAGTAGGTATGGCTCTGCTCCGCAATCGATTTCAACTGCTCGCCGAGAAACGCAGCGCCGTTTTTCGTGCACATCAATATGGCGACGCGCGCGGCACCGTCGCTCGCGCGCGGCATCCGAGTGGGCACTTCGCTGGTGGCGGGCATGATTGTTTTTAAGCCGTCGTGAAAGTGTAACGCGGATGCCCCGCCCGTTGGCTGCGACCTGGACCTCATCGACTTTGCAAGAACCGACGGTCTCTCATCGGGTAACCGCTTCAATCACATCGGCGCCCGCCTTGATACCGCGCCGCATACGGGCCGTTCAACCGGCTGTGCAGGCGGCGCCTGCCGGCCTGCCGGGGCAGCCCCGGACGCAATTCGCTTCTCGTTATAAGTGAGTGGTTTCTCCACGCAACTACTGTACGCTTCTGCTAGCAATATCAGCCGTTTACCCTAGATCGTTTTCTGTTAGGGGATGGCACTGAATAGGGCGCCATGAAAACAAAACGTGTTTTGGTGACAGGTGCTTCGGGTTTCGTCGGGCGGCCGCGCTGGTTCGCGCCGGTTACACGGTGCGGGCGGCGACGCGCCGACCTGTATCGTTTCCGGACTCGGTCGAGTCCGTCATCGTTCCTGATTTCATATATCCGATCGACTGGAATCCATTTCTGCAGGGTGTGGACATCGTCGTTCACTTGGCAGCGCTGGCCCACAGTAGAATTCCCGACACGGATTATTCCGAGTTCGATCAAATCAATCGGATCGCCACGCAACGGCTGGCGAACGCCGCCAAAAGCATAGGCGTCGAACGCTTTATGTATATTTCATCGGTGCGGGCACAAACAGGCGCTTCCGCGATGCGGACCGTGCGCGGATCGGATGAGCCTTCGCCGACAAATCAATATGGCCGCGCAAAACTTGCCGCCGAACGGGCAATACAGGCGGTCGGCGTGCCTTTTACGATCTTTAGACCTGTCGTGATTTACGGGCCGCGTCCGAAAGGAAATATGCGGATAGTGGTTCGCCTTGCGCGCTCGCCTTTGCCGCTGCCGGTCTTCAATAATCGGCGGTCATTGCTTGCCGTCGACAATCTCATATCTGCGATTGTCTTCGCCCTGAATAATCCGGACTCGATCGGCGAAACCTATCTGGTCGCGGATTCCAAGCCGATGACAATGAGCGAAATTTTCACGATTTTGCGCACGATACAGGGCCGCCGGCTGAAGAGCGTCCATATTCCTCACGCCCTTATTCGTCTTGCGCTGATGGTGATAGGCCGCACGGATCTCTGGTCGCGATTAAGCGGAGAGTTGATCGTCGATACCGGCAAACTGGAAGCGGCCGGATGGCGTCCCGCGGTTGAGACGTATGACGGCCTTCGCGAAATGGTAAGCGCTGAAAACGAGGAAAGCCCCGCAGCCTTGACAAGACTTTCGCCGGCGTTCCGGGGGACCGCGGCCAGGCGCCGCACCGGCTCAGATTGCCGTGGGCTTCCAACGACTTGAAAAAGCCAACGTCGGCAGATCAGGCTTCGGATGGCGGCGAGTGCCGCTGGTGACGCAACCCGGGAACCTGTGCTAAACGCCCGCCAATCCTCACACAGAGCCACGGAATCCCCAGTTGACCGCCGGCATGACCACGGCTGCCCATTCCAGGCAAAAAGCGCCCGTCGTCCGCATTTCCGCGGAAGCGGTGCCGAAGCAGGCATTCGCCGACCTCCTTAATGGTGTCCGGCTTCAGGCGCTATGGACACGACTGGCGTTCCACGACGTCCGGCAATGGTTTCGACGCTCGGTGCTCGGTCCGTTCTGGCTGACGTTGTCGATGGGCACAATGGTCGCGACCTTGGGTATCGTGTTCTCTAGTCTGTTCCAGCAGGATCTTGCCAAGACACTGCCCTATATCGCGACCGGCATCATCTTTTGGGGCCTGCTCACGGGCTGCATCAACGAAGGCGCCACGGTTTTCATCTCGGCGGAAGCGTTCATCCGCAACGTGCCGACGCCGCTCAATCTGCATTTTTACCGGATGATGGCGCGCAATGTCATGATCTGGGGCTTTAACATGGCGATCTATGTCGTCATCCTGATCTATTTCGAACTGCTGCCTGGATGGAACATGCTGCTGTTTATCCCCGGCTTTCTTCTTTTCTTGATCAACGTCGCGTGGATCTCGCTGGCGGCCGGGGTGCTCTCGACCCGCTATCGCGATATCCCGCAGATTATCGCCAACCTGATCCAGGTCGTGTTCTTCCTCACCCCGATCTTCTGGTCGCCGGCAAATTTGCCGACCCGGCCGGCCTTTGTGACACTCAATTCGTTCTATCATCTGATCGAGATCGTGCGGGCGCCTCTGCTGAGTGTGGCGCCGCCCTGGATGAGCTGTGTTCTGTGTGTCGGCATGGCCGTCGCCGGGCTCGGCTTCACCGCCTACCTTTACCGTCGGGCTCACTCTCGCATCGCATACTGGGTCTGAGCCAATGGCGCATATTTCCATCGAGAACCTGACGGTCGAATTCGCCATATTCGGCGCCAACTCCCGCTCGCTCAAGAACCAGCTTTTGTCCCAGGCGACCGGCGGCCGTGTCATGTCGGGCATCCGCGATGTCGTTACCGTGCGGGCGATCGACGGCCTCAACCTCGAGATCAACGACGGCGACCGCGTCGGACTTATCGGCCATAACGGCTCGGGCAAGACGACGTTGTTGCGCGTGATCGCCGGCATCTACAAGCCGAGCGGCGGCGCGCTCACCATCGAGGGGCGGGTCGGCGCGCTGCTCGATCCGACCTCCGGGATGGACGCGGAATCGACCGGCATCCAGAATATTTATCTGCGCGGCTACATGTTGGGCATGAGCCGGCGCGAGATTGCGAGCAAACTCGACGAAATCGCCGATTTCGCCGAACTCGGCGATTTCATCGAACTGCCGATGCGAACCTATTCCGCCGGCATGTTCGCGCGGCTGGCCTTCGCGGTCTCGACCGCCGCTCAAAAGGATATCCTGCTGATCGACGAGGGCATCGGCGCTGGCGACGCGGGGTTCCGCAAGAAGGCGCAGCGGCGCATCGAAAGCCTGTTCGACCGCACGCCGATCGTCATCCTGGCGAGCCATTCGGAAAGCCTGATCTCCGAGTTCTGCAGCCGCCGGGTGCTCATGCAGCACGGCCTGCTTCAGAGCGCTTCGTAGTCGCGTGTCGTCTCGATCGAACAGAGGAATTGGCGGCTTTCAATGAAGGATTATCTGGCGCTTGCCCGTAGAGATCCGCAGCTGACCGCCGCGGGCATTATCGCCGCCGGCGGCGCGCTGACCATCTGCGGCTTTTACTTCTTCCAATATGTCATGCACCTGCCGCCGTGCCCGCTCTGCTTGGAGCAGCGACAACCTTATTATTTCTGCGTTCCGTTGGCGGCTTTGCTGTTTTTCGGCGCCAATCGCGGCGCCTCGAACAAGGTCATGATCGCGGGCTTTGCCGTAATCGCCGCCTTCATGCTCTGGGATTGCGGACTCGCCGTCTATCATGCCGGCGTCGAATGGAAGTGGTGGCAGGGGCCGATCGACTGCTCCGGGCCGATCGACAAGTTCGGCGCCGCCAGCGACATTTTCAAGCGGTTGGGCCACATCAGCGTCGTGCGCTGCGACGAAGTCTCCTGGCGCTTCCTCGGCCTTTCGCTCGCCGGCTGGAACGTGCTGGTATCGCTGGGGCTGGCCGCCGTCGCCGCCTGGGGGGCGCGCGCCTCCCTCGCGAAGCTGAAACGAGCCCGCTAGACTGAAATCGTTCATGGCGAAGGATCCGTCGCAAATGGAAGTTCTTATTATCGGCGCCGGTATCGGCGGGTTGACGCTGGGGCTGATGCTGCACCGGGCCGGCATCGCCTGCCGGGTGTTCGAGGCGGCGCCCGAACTCAAGGCGGTCGGCGTCGGCATCAACATTTTGCCCCATGCCTCGCGCGAACTATGCGCGCTCGGCCTGGAAGACGCGCTCGCCAAGGTCGCCGTCACCACCCGCGAATATTGCTTTTACAATCGCTACGGCCAGTACATCTACAGCGAGCCGGCCGGGCGCTTCGCCGGCTACGACGTGCCGCAATTTTCCATCCATCGCGGCGATCTGCAGATGGTGCTGCTCGACGCCTTCATCGCGCGCGCGGGCGGCGACAAGGTGATTCTGGGGCGGCGCTGCACGCGCGTCGATTACGACGGCGGCGAGGCCGTCGCGCATTTCGAGGACGCCAACGGCAAGCCGTTCGCGCCGGAGCGCGGCACGGTGGCGGTCTCCTGCGAAGGCATCCATTCGGTATTGCGCAAGCAGCTTTACCCGGACGAAGGCCCGCCGAAATATTCCGGCATCAACATGTGGCGCGGCGTCACGCGCTGGCAACCGTTCCTCACCGGCGCCAGCATGATCCGCATCGGCTGGCATCATCCGGCCAAGCTTCTGATTTATCCGATCCGCAACGATATCGACGGGCAGGGCCGCCAGCTCGTCAACTGGGTCTGCGACATCGAGACGCCGCAATACAAGGCGCGCGATTGGAACCGCGGCGGCAAACTCGAGGATTTCCTACCTGCCATGGCGGACTGGCATTTCGACTGGCTCGACGTGCCGCAATTCATTCGCAGCGCCGACGCCATCCTGGAATATCCCATGGTCGATCAGGATCCGCTGCCGCGCTGGAGCTTTGGCCGGCTGATACTGTTGGGCGACGCCGCGCATCCGATGTATCCGCGCGGCGCCAACGGCGCGGCGCAGGCGATCCTGGATTGCCGCGCACTGGCGGACGCGTTGAAGGCCGATGCCGATCCGGTTGCCGCGCTCAAGGCCTACGAAGCCAAGCGCAGGCCGGCGACCGCCGAGGTCGTGCTCGCCAATCGCAAGGCGCCGCCCGACGCCATTTTGCAGGAGGTCTATCGCCGCACCGGCGACAAGCCGTTCAAGAATATCGACGACGTCATCAGCCGCGCGGAACTCATCGCCCTGTCGGAAAGTTACAAACGGGTTGCTGGCTACGACAAGGAACGGCTGAAGGCGATGGGGTGACGCGGCGCGTCAAAAAAATACGACCACGAAAACGAGAAGGTGCGCGTACATCCAGCGTCAGCCACTTCATTTCGTGCCCGCTCGATAATGGAGCCTTCCCAAGCTCAACATCACCGCCCGGACGCATGTAGGTAGCCTCCAGTTCCTCCGCAAGGACCCCTGAAATCATGAGCAACACGACGACCGGCTACACCGGCACCGCGAAGGCGCTGCATTGGACCATCGTGGCGCTGCTGATCGTCCAGTTCATCGCCGCCTGGACGATGCCGGACATCAAACGCGACACCAAACCCGATACGCTGATCAACCTGCACATATCGGTCGGCGTGCTGATCCTTTTCGTCGCCGTCCTTAGATTGACGTGGCGGGCGGGCCACCCCGAGCCGCCGCCGGAAGACGGCTTGCCGCCGCGGCAGGTGCAATCCGCCCGTGCCGTACACTGGCTGCTCTATGCGCTGCTATTCGTGCTACCGGTCCTGGGCTGGCTGAACGCGTCCTGGCGCGGCTTTCCGGTCATCATGTTCGGGCTCGAACTGCCGAAGCTGTTGGCGACGCGTGCGCCCGGCGGAGGCTGGACCGGCGACGTGCACGCGCTGCTCGCGACTTACGGGCTGTTGACGCTGGTCGGCCTGCACGTGGCGGCCGCGCTCTATCATTATTTCATTCGACGCGACGGTGTGCTGCAGCGGATGCTGCCGGGGCGCTAGGGCGCCTCGATCCAATGCGTATACGCATTCGTTAATGGTTCTTTATGCGTTGCCATGAAATAAATCGCCTTCCCGTGCGCCGGCGCCCCTCGTAACGGTCATAGAACATGGCCGAAAGCTCTTTGATTTCCGAACTAGAGCGAGCGATTAAATCGCGTGATCCCCAGCGCCGGACCACTGTCCTTTCCAGCATCGCCGACCTTTTCAGGAACGCCAAGATTCAAGATGAAGACGATGAGCGGCTCGCGCTGTTCGACAACGTATTCGCTCAGCTCGTCAAAGACATGGCGACGTCGGCGCTAGTAAAATTGAGCGCCGATTTATCGACGGCCAAAATCGCGCCGGTCAAACTAAATCAAGAATTGGCGCAAAACGATTCCATTGAGGTCGCGCATCCGATCCTTGCGCAGTCCGGCCAGGTTTCCGACGCGACCCTCATTCAAATTGCGAAAACGAAAGGTCAGGCGCATCTGGAGGCGGTCGCCAGCAGGCCTCGCGTCAATGAGGCCGTCAGCGATCTGCTGATCGAGCGCGGAAGTGACCAGGTTATCCAATCCGTCACGGCCAACGGAAATGCCAAGATTTCGGAGCGCGGTTTCGGTACGTTGACCGAACGCTTCTCCGGTCACGAAAAAATAGCGGTCAACATGGCTGACCAAGGCGACAGATACCGTGCGCACGCTCATCCTTAGTTCGGCGCCACCCGAGAAAAGACAGGCTGTGTCGGATCTTTTGAGGAAATGTTTGAAATCCGGCGGGCTCGAAAACGCCGTTGCGAGCGTCAGCGCTGAGGCGCGAAATGCGGTTTACGAGCTGAAAGAAATGGGCGAGCTGAATGAGGGCACGTTGCTGGATTTTGCCAAAAAGAGAATGTTTGGCGAGACCGTCGTCGCGCTCGCGCTATTGACGGCGATGCCGATTGAACGTGTCGAAAGCCAGATGCACGCTGACCAGCACGCCACGCTTATCATCATGTGCAAGTCGATCGATCTGAAATGGCCGACCGTTGCGATGATTATGTTCTTGCGCGAGAATCCGCCGACGCCGCCTCAGCTCAAGGCGGCAAACACCGATTATTCGGTATTGTCGGTGGAAAGCGCCCTGCGCGCGATGCGGTTTTTTTACGCCAAACAATCCATCCTGAACCGATAGAACCGCGCCGCCGCTTGACGGCTCCAGCTCGGTATCCCGGCATCTATTATTCGTAGCGCAGCGCCTCGATCGGATCGAGATGCGCGGCTTTGCGGGCCGGATAATAGCCGAAGAAAATGCCGACCGCGGCCGAGAACAGAAAGCCGCCGGTGATCGCCGTGAGCGAGATCGGCGCAGCCCAGCCGAAGATGGCCGAGATCGCCAGGGAAAAGACCGAACCCATGATGATTCCGGCGATGCCGCCGGTCACGCTCAGGAACACCGCCTCGGCGAGAAATTGCAGCAGCACATGCAGGCGGCGCGCGCCAATCGCCATGCGCAGGCCGATTTCCCGCGTGCGCTCGGTAACCGATACCAGCAGGATGTTCATGATGCCGATGCCACCGACCAGCAACGAAATCGAGGCGACGGCGGCGAGCAGGATTGCCATAATGCGGCTGCTGCTCTCGGCCGTTTCGGCGATCTGACTTAAGTTTCGTACTGTGAAGTCATTGACGTCGCCGGGCTTGATGCGATGGCGGCGTGCGAGCGTTTGCGTCACCTCCTGAATTGCCGGCTGAACTTGCGACTGGTCCATGGCTTGGACATACATTGAATTGACGAAGCCGACGAGACGCGGTTGCAGGCCATAGGGGTTCGGCGGCGGCGGATAAATCCAGGTATCGGCCTGTTGCTGGGTTGGCGCGGCGACGCCAAGAACTTTGCGCTCCGCTGTGCTGAAGGGAATCATCACGAGATCGTCCTGGTCGGTGCCGAACTGCGATTGCCCTTTGGACTCGAACAGGCCGATGACCCGCAACGGTACGCTCTTGACCTGCACTGCCGCGCCGATTGGATTTTGATAGGGGCCGAACAACTGCCGCGCGACCGTCTGGCCGAGCACGGCGACCAGCGCCGCCTGGTTCATATCGTCGTTGGAAATGCTGCGTCCGCTCGCGATCTGCCAGTTGGTCATCGACGGATAATTGGGACTCACGCCCTGAATGCCCGTGGTCCAGTTCTGGCCGGAATATTGCACCTGCCCGGACTGGCGGATTAGATAGCCGACGCCGCGCACCGACGGCGCCTCGCGCCGGATCGCCTGCGCATCGCCGACCGTTAGCGTCGATGCGCTGCCGAGCCCGCCGCGCACGCCGCCGGTGGTCGTTGCGCCGGGCACCACCACGAGCAGATTGGTGCCGAGGCTCGCAATCTGCTTGAGCACCGCTTCATTGGCGCCCTGGCCGACGGCCACCATGGCGATCAGCGCGGCGACGCCGATGAATACCCCCAGCATTGTGAGCGATGAGCGCATCTTGTTGCGGTTGATGGCCTGCAGCGCCGCCGCCATAACCATCAGCGCGAAGGCCCAAATGGCGCCCAATTGACTCGCTGGCGGCGTCGTTTCGCGCGAACGCGCTGCTATGGGCGGCAATGCCGCCGGTGCAGGCACTCGTTTCTTTTCATCGGATACGATCTGGCCGTCGCGCATGGTCAGCATACGATCCGCATAGGCGCCGATGTCTGCTTCGTGCGTGACGACGACGATGGTAACGCCATGGTCGCGGTTGAGCGAGGTCAGCGTCTGCATGATCTCGTGCGAGGTACGGGTATCGAGGTTGCCGGTCGGCTCGTCGGCGAGCAGCAGGCTCGGATCATTGATCAAGGCGCGCGCCAGCGCCACGCGCTGCTGCTGGCCGCCGGACAGTTGGCCCGGCGTGTTGCGCTCGCGCTCGGCCAGCCCCACGGTCTTGAGCGCCTCGCGCGCCCGCTCGGTGCGCGAGGCCGCGCCTGGGGGGCCTGACGCGGCATAAAACAGCGGCAAGGCAACATTTTCGAGCGCACTGGTGCGCGCCAGCAGATTGAAGCTCTGGAACACGAAGCCCAGCCGCTCGCTGCGCAGGCGCGCGAGCGCCGGCTCGTCGAGCTGGGCAACATCGAGGCCTTCAAAGAAATAATGCCCGCTCGACGGCCGGTCGAGACAGCCGAGGATCGACATCAGCGTCGATTTGCCCGACCCGGACGACCCCATGATGGCGACGAACTCACCGCGTTCAATAGTAACGCTGACGTCATTGAGCGCGTGCACGTCGATATCTCCGACGTGGTACGTCCGGGAAATCCCTTCGACCCTGATGACCGGTTCCGGCATGGTGAGGGCCGTTGGCTGTCAGAACCGCGGCCGCGGCGTCGCCGAACTATCGGCGCTGCGCTGTTCGGCAACGATGACGCGGTCGTCCGGTTTCAGCTCGCCTTTAACGATCTCGGTGAAGCTGTCGTCATCGAGACCGGTGGTGACGGGCACGGCCACTGGCTGCCCGTCGCGCAGGACCCAGACCTGCGGCTGGCCTTGTGTCGCGGCCGACGCTCCGCCGGGCGAAAACCGCAACGCCTGGCTCGGGACGCGGATGACGTCGTCGCGCTGATCGATGACGATCCGCGTCGCCGCCGTCATGCCGGGCTTCAGCGCCAGATCGGAATTGTCGACGCCGACCACGACGTCATAGGTCACGACGTTCTGCACCGTCTGCGGCGATTGGCGGACCTGGTTAACTGCGCCCTTGAAAGTGCGTTTGGGAAAGGCGTCGACGGTGAAGGTCGATTTGTTGCCGTCCTTGACGCCGCCGATGTCGCTTTCGCTCACATTGGTGTCGACCTGCATCTTGGTGAGGTCGGTGGCGATCAGAAATAGCGTCGGCGTCTGGAAACTGGCCGCCACCGTTTGCCCCACCGTGACGTTGCGCGACACTACCGTGCCGTCGACCGGCGAGACGATATTGGTGTAGTCGAGATTAACTTGCGCGGCATCAAGCGCGGCTTGGCGCTGCTGGATGGTCGCCTCATCGAACGTGATCGTCGCCAGTGCCTGATCGTAGGTGCTCTTGGCATTATCATACGTGTCTTGGGACACCGCTTTGGTCTGAACGAGCTTGGCGGCGCGATCCAAGCCGAGTTTGGTGTAAGCGAGGTTGGCCTTGTCCTTTTCGAGTTGCGCTTTGGCGACCGCAAGGTTCGCTTTGTTCTGGTCGACCACGGTCTGATAGGGACGCGGATCGATCTTCGCGCAAATCTGACCCTTTTTCACCTGCGTGTTGTAATCGCACTGAAGATCTTGGATCACGCCGGAATCGTATGCTCCCACGATGATCGTGAGCACGGGATTGACGGTGCCGGTCGCGGTCACCGCGCGCGTCACCGCACCGCGCGTGACCGGCGCGGTCGTGTAACGGACGGGTGCTTCGGCAGTGGCGAGCCACCAGGCTACACCAATGACGGCGAGCAGCGCCAGCGACAACAGCCCGCCGATCAGCCAGGGTTTTCGAAACCGTGGACCGGCTGGCACGATCGGCGGCGGCTTCGGCACGAGAACCACAGGTGCAACCGGTTCTATTCGCGCCGTGTCGATTGCCACGGGTTTGTTCATCCTGCGAACTCCGCCTACGTCCCCAATAATAAAAACGTTAGCGGACCGGCGCGGTTCCGCCTTGATACGGGTCAAATCCCGGGAAACTCGAAAGATACGGGCCGAAACGGCCCGGCCAATGGCCGACGCCTTAAGGCTCCAGCTCGGTGTCCCAATAGAGATAGTCGAGCCAGCTATCGTGCAGGTAGTTCGGCGGGAACGCCCGCCCGTTGCGGTGCAGGTGCTGCACCGTGGGCTGGAACGGCATCTGCGAGGGCCACATCTTGGCCTCGGACGGCGTCAGGTTGCCTTTGCGCAGGTTGCAGCCCGAACAGGCGGTGACCACGTTGCCCCACGTCGTGTGCCCGCCGCGTGAGCGCGGCAGCAGATGGTCGAAGGTGAGGTCGTCGCGGTCGCCGCAATATTGGCAGGAGAAGCGGTCGCGCAGGAACACGTTGAACCGGGTGAAGGCCGGATGCGTCGAGGGCTTCACGAAGGTCTTGAGCGAGACCACGCTCGGCAGCTTGATTTCGAGGCTGGGGCTGCGCACTGCGCGGTCGTAATTGGCGACGATGTTCACGCGCTCCAGGAACACCGCCTTGATCGCGTCCTGCCACGACCACAGCGACAGCGGATAATAGCTCAGCGGCCGAAAGTCCGCGTTGAGCACCAGAGCCGGAAAACCGCTGGCCGGTACATGCACGTTCAAAGCGAGGCTCCTTTAACCTCCCTATGGCCGCCGCCACGCGGGCCTACCCGCTAGTAATAGGGCAGCGTGACAGGATTGTGAAGTCGGTGCCGGGGACGCCCGCTACCTTTCTATGGGCGGGCGGCGAAATGGCGGGCCAGAAATTCGCCGCCCTGGCGCAGGCCCTCCTGGTCGATGCCGTGGCCGATGCCGGACGAGACGTGCCATTCGGCCGGGATATCGAGCGCCGCGAGCCCCTGTGCGGCGTGGAACACCGCCTGCACCGGAATGAGTTCGTCCTGGTCGCCGTGGATCAGCAGCACCGGCGGTTTGACTTTGATCTCGGCGGCGAAGGCGTCGGGGTCGACGTTCTCCGGCACCACCAGCATGCCGGAATAGCCGACGATCGCGGCGGGCGCCACGGCCCGGCGCAAGCCGACGTGCAGCGCCATCATGGTGCCTTGCGAAAAGCCGACCAGCGCCAAAACCTGCGGCGGCAATTGCCGGCGCGCCAATTCGACGTCAAGAAAAGCGTTGAGCACCGGCGCGGCGGCATTGACGCCGGTCCAGCGTTCGCCCGGATCGCGGAAGGTCAAGGGAAACCACTCGCGCCCGCTCGGCGCCTGTCCGCACGGGCGCGGCGCGTGCGGCGACACGAAAGCGGCGTGCGGCAGCATTCCTTGCCAGGCGCGTCCGATCTCGATCAGATCGTTGCCATCGGCGCCGTAGCCGTGCAGGAACACCACGAGTTGCCGCGCGGTCCCTGAGCGGGGCTCAATGCGCGGGCCGTCGAGTTCAGCCATTTGTCCTATTCCTTTTCTTCGCCTCTTGCTTTTTCGCTTTTGGCTTTTCCAATTGCGGCTGAACCGGCACCACGTCGCGCTTCTTCACCGCGTGATAATAGGCCCATAGCAGATGCGCCGCCACGCCGCGCCAGGGCCGCCAGGCTTGCGCGATTTTTGTAAGCGCCTTGGCGTCCGGCCGCTTGCGCAAGTTCAGCGCGATGCGCGCCGCCTCCTGCACCGCCAGGTCGCCGGCCGGAAAAGCGTCGGCATGCCCGAGGCAGAACAAGAGATAAATATCCGCGGTCCACGGACCGACGCCGTGCAACGCGGTGAGCATAGTGTGAGCTTCGTCGGCCGGCATGTTGCCGACGGCGTTTAGATCGATGTGCTGCTTGGCGACGGCTTTGCCGATTTCCTTGATCGCCTTGATCTTGGCGGCGGACAGACCCAGCCGCTTGAGTTTGTCGCCGCGCGCGCGGCGCACCGTGTCGTGATGAAACGGATCGAAGGCCGCAAACAGCCGGCCGCGGATCGCGGCGGCGCTCACGGTCGAGAGCTGCTGGCCGCACACGATGGCGCACAGCCCGGCAAAGCCCGCTTCGCGCCGGCGCAGGCTGAAGGCGCCGGCCTTCTGCGCGACCGGCTGGAGCCGCGGATCGGCGAGAATGAGTTGCGCCAGGCCGGCTTCGAGGTCGGCGTCGGTGTGGAGGAAGTGGGTCATGCGCTATCGGTGTAGCAAGCAAGACGATAGACAGAAACGCCATGCCACCCGTTTTCCGCTTCGCGCCGTCGCCCAACGGCTATCTGCATCTCGGCCATGCGCTGTCGGCCTTGCTCAACGCGGAGGGAGCGAAAGCGGCGGCCGGGCGGTTGCTGCTGCGCATCGAGGACATCGACGAAGCGCGCTGCCGGCCGGAATACAAGGCCGCGATCTACGAGGACCTCACCTGGCTCGGCATCGCGTGGGCGCGGCCGGTGCGGCGGCAGTCCGAGCATTATGGCGACTACCGGGCCGCGCTGGCTAGGCTCGATGTGATGGGGCTGACCTATCGCTCCTATGAAACCCGCAGCGAAATCGGCCGGGCTGCCGCCGGATACGATCCCGACGGCGCGCCGCTCTACCCCGGGCGCCTCAACACGATCATTGGCGCCGATGAACGAAGGCGGCGCAGCGATGCCGGCGAACCCTACGCGCTTCGCCTCGACATGGCCGCCGCGGTGGCGCGTACCGGCGCGCTCACCTGGGAGGAAACCGGCGCCGGGCCATCCGGCGACACCGGCAGCATCGCCGCCGAACCCACCGCCTGGGGCGACGTCATTCTGGCGCGTAAGGAAACGCCCACCAGCTATCACCTCGCCGTCGTGGTGGATGACGCCGCCCAGGGCGTCACCGACGTGGTGCGCGGGCGCGACCTGTTCCCCGCAACGAGCGTCCACCGCCTGTTGCAGGTGCTGCTGGGCTTGCCCGCGCCGCGCTACCACCACCATCGCCTGATCCTCGATGCCGAGGGCGTCAAGCTGTCGAAATCGACGTCGGCGACCGGCCTGCGCGAACTGCGCGCGCGCGGCGCGACGGCGGCCGACATCCGAAAGGCGGTCGGGCTCGATTGAGCGAGGCTTCCGTGCCATTCTCGGCCGCGGGGTAGGGGATGGCGAAGCGCAAAACGCGAAAACGGCCGCGCCCGGTGCGCGCGCGCAAGCGAAAGGCGCCGGCCCGGAGCGCGGTCGAGGCCGCGCTCGCCGGCGTCGTGCACGACATCCGCACGCCGCTGACCGGGATTGTGGCGCTGGCTGAATTGCTGGCGGCTTCCGACCTCGGCGCGCGCGAGCGCGAATGGGCGTCCGCGATCAAGAGCGGCGCCGATCACCTCGCCGCGCTCACCACGCTGATCGTCGACGCGGTCAGGGCCGACGCCGCCAAGCTTACGTTGCAGCACGAGCCGTTCTCGCCGCGGCGCCTGGCCGAGGCGGTCGGCGCTGCGCTTGCCGCGCGCGCCGGCAATAAAGGCATCAAGACCGAGATCGTGCTGGCCGCCGATCTGCCGGCGATGGTGGCCGGCGACGCGCTGCGTCTGCGCGCGGCACTGGAAAATCTCGCCGACAACGCGGTGAAATTCACCGGCGAAGGCACCATCGTCTTCACAGCCGGCGTCAAGGCAGCCGGGCGCAAACGCCTGCATTTGTCGTTCACCGTCGCCGACACCAGCATCGGCATTGACACGCGGGCATTGAAAAATCTTTTCCGTCCCTTCGCGCAGGCTAGCGAAGCGGTGGCGCGCCGTTACGGCGGCGCCGGCCTTGGCCTCGTGTTCGTCCGGCGCGTTGCCGAGGCCATGGGCGGCGGCCTTGTGGTCACCAGCAAGTCGGGCCGCGGAACCCAATTCCGTCTCACCGTGCCGGTCGACCGGGTCGATGTGCGGCCGCAGGCCGAGCGCGGCGGCACGGCGTCGCGGACGCCGGCGCGGCCGCTCAATATTCTGTGCGCCGAGGACAACCCCTACGGCCGCGTCGTGATGAACACGATCCTGACCGAACTCGGCCATCGCGCCGATTTCGTCGAGGGCGGCGCTCCGGCAGTCGAGGCGGCGGCGCGCGGCGGCTACGACGCAGTGCTGATGGACGTCACGCTGGCGGGCATCGACGGGATCGAGGCCACCCGCCGCATCCGCGCGCTGCCCGGCAAGACCGGCCAGGTGCCGGTGATCGGCATTTCTGGCCGCGGTGAAAGCGGCGAGGAGGCCGCCGCACGCGCGGCCGGCATGAATTTCTATTTTGTGAAGCCGGTCAGTCCGAGCAAGCTGGCGCAGGCGCTGGCGGCGCTGAGCGGGTAGTTGCCGTCTGTCACGGCGCCCGGCGAATGATCGATGGCACAGGCGTGCGCCCGGTCAGCCAAACCAGCCATGCTGCATAAGCCAAAACAAAGACCAGGGACAGATGGATAAATACGGGCGTTGAGGCGGCCGCGGTAAGGAGTTCCAGTTCNNTCAAGAGCGACATCCTCAACAACCTCCGCCAGCACACCCTTTCGATCCATGGCATGGCCAGCCGGCATGGAATTTCCACTCGCTATATCCGCCAGCTATTCGCCGCCGATGGCACGTCATTCGCCGATTTCGTGTTGGATCAGCGGCTTGCTGCCGTCCATCTCAGGCTGAGCGATATCCGCTTTGCCGATCGCACCATCAGCGTGATCGTCTTCGAGGTCGGATTTGGTGATGTGTTTGAGTTCAGCCGTGCTTTCCAGCGCCGCTACGGCGTGACGCCGTCGGACGTGCGCAAGGCCGCGCGCCTGAAAAGCGCCAATAGGCCGACGCCGCTACAAGCCAATTCCGCGAACGAACGCGGCTGCGACGGGCTCAACTAGATATTGCTCGCCCCGTTCGCGCGCTCCACGATCCGCACCACGTCCGACATGATGCGGTTCAATTCGAAATCCTTCGGCGTGTAGACGGCGGCGACGCCGGATTTTTCCATGGCGGCGGCGTCCTCCGGCGGAATGATGCCGCCGACCACGACCGGCATGGTCATGCCGGCTTCCTTCATGCGCGCGACCACGTCGGCCACCAGCGGCAGATGGCTGCCCGATAGCACGGAAAGTCCGATCACATGGGCCTTTTCCTTGCGCGCGGCAGCGACGATCTCCTCCGGCGTCAGGCGGATGCCCTCATAGACCACCTGCATGCCGGCATCGCGCGCGCGCACTGCGATCTGCTCGGCGCCGTTGGAATGGCCGTCGAGCCCCGGCTTGCCGACCAGGAAAGTGAGACGGCGGCCAAGTTTCCTGGAGACCCGATCGACGTCGGCACGAATATCGTCGAGCCCGGTCACGTCGTTGCGCATGGCGCGGCCGACGCCGGTGGGCGCGCGGTATTCGCCGAAGGATTCGCGCAAGCACCAGCCCCATTCGCCGGTGGTGACGCCGGCTTTGGCGCAGGCGATCGAGGCCGGCATGATATTTTGGCCCGTCGTTGCCGCGCGCTTGAGTTCGGCCAGCGCGTCAGCCACAGCGCGCTTATCGCGCGAAGCGCGCCAGGCGGCCAGCCGTTCGAGTTGGTCGCGCTCGGCGTCCTCCGACACCGTCATGATCGAGTCGATGCCGCCGGTGAGCGGCGAGGGCTCGGTTTCCAGATAACGGTTGACGCCCACCACCACCTGCTCGCCGCGCTCGATCGCTTCCAGCCGCGCGGTGTTGGATTCGACCAACTGCTGCTTCATGTAGCCCGACTCGACCGCGGCCACCGCGCCGCCCATGGCGTCGATGCGCGCCAATTCTTCCTTGGCCTCGGCCTTGAGTGCGTCTACCTTGCGCTCGATCTCGGCCGAGCCGTCGAAGATGTCGCCATAGTCGAGCAGGTCGGTCTCGTAGGCGAGGATCTGCTGCATGCGTAGCGACCACTGCTGGTCCCACGGCCGCGGCAGGCCGAGCGCTTCATTCCAGGCCGGCAGTTGCACCGCGCGGGCGCGCGCGTTCTTCGACAGCGTCACCGCCAGCATTTCGATGAGAATGCGCGCGACATTGTTTTCCGGCTGCGGCTCGGTCAGTCCCAGCGAATTCACCTGCACGCCGTAGCGGAACAGCCGTTGCTTGGCGTCGGTGATGCCGTAGCGCTCGCGCGTGATCTCGTCCCACAGTTCGACGAAGGCGCGCATCTTGCACATCTCGGTGATGAAGCGCAGCCCGGCGTTGACGAAGAATGAAATGCGCCCGACCACCTCGCCGAACTTTTCTTCGGTGACCTCGCCCGACGCCTTAACGGTGTCGAGCACCGCGACCGCGGTCGCGAGTGCAAAGGCAAGCTCCTGCACCGGCGTCGCTCCCGCCTCTTGCAGATGGTAGGAGCAGATGTTCATCGGATTCCACTTCGGCAATTCGGTCGTGGTGAAGATCGCCACGTCCTTGATCAGCCGCATCGACGGCGCCGGCGGGAATACGTAGGTGCCGCGCGAGAGATATTCCTTGATGATGTCGTTCTGGATGGTGCCGGTGAGGCGGTCACGTGGCGCGCCGGTCTCGTCGGCCACCGCGATGTAGAGCGCCATCAGCCACGCCGCGGTGGCGTTGATGGTCATCGAGGTGTTCATGGAGGCGAGCGGGATGCCGGTAAACAGCGCACGCATGTCGCCGAGATGGTTGACCGGCACGCCGACCTTGCCGACCTCGCCCTTGGCCAGCACGTGGTCGCTATCGTAGCCGGTCTGGGTCGGCAGATCGAAGGCGACCGACAGGCCGGTCTGACCCTTGGCCAGGTTCTTGCGGTAGAGCGCGTTGGAATCCGCGGCGGTCGAATGGCCGGCGTAGGTCCGGAAGATCCACGGTTTATCGCGCTTGGATTTCTGATCGCTCATGGGGCGCCCGCGGCGGTCCGCTTCTAAGTCGATTGTGCACTGCAACAAGGGGCTTGGCAATCCGCTCGGCAAGAGGGCGCACAGTAGGAAATTATTCGGCCGGGATTATCGATTCTTGCCGGAATGTCGCCGCCATAGGCTGCATCAAGGGCCGCGCCAGCAATCCGGCAATCCATTGCGCCGTCATGATGGCCGCTGCCGCAATCGCAATACCGGCGAACACGTCGACGAAAT
>PMAF01000229.1 GCA_003152455.1 Hyphomicrobiales bacterium | reverse complement strand
GCGAAAAATCCGGACAGCACGGAAAAAAAGCTTGATGTCGTTTTGATGCAGGCCGTCAATATGCTGGCTGCGGATACGTCACTGCCACGACGCTACTTCGATCACCCGCTCTCGGGCGAATGGAGCGATCACCGCGATTGCCACATCCGGCCCGATCTCGTTCTAATTTACCGCAAGCCAGACGACCATAATCTCGAACTCGTGCGTCTTGGTTCGCATAGCGAACTTGGTTTGTAGGCGTCGTCTAAAGCAACGTCTATCGGATCAATCAGTCCCACGCGCTGCAAGTTTAGCGAACCGCAAATGAGACTCAGTTGCATGCGGCCCCTTTTGGTTTCTGTTGGATAGCCGCTCATCGACCCTGCTCGAGGTGAAGTCTACTTTCGAAGGCCGCCGGCATCAAATTCATCGGGGCTCCAACCGACCGGCCCGGCATCCGATTTGCTGTGCTACGCCATAGCTCTTGAACCAAACCGTTTTTGACATAAGAACAAAACACCAACAGCCCGGTTGTTATTGCCTGTGCATTCTGAAAATTCCATCTGAACTGGATTTGCTGAAGGTCGGCGTGGTGTGGTCCGGACGCCCGATCGGCGCCGAAAGTATCTGATTTGATTGATTCCGGTGGGATCCCGAGAGAGCGCCTACGCACAGCTTATGGATTGACATCACAGCATCAATAACGTTATGCTTCGATGCATGAGGACAACCTTGACACTCGATGATGATGTGGCCGCCGCGCTGGGACGGGCACGCCGGGCTTGCGATGCAAGCTTGAAGGATGTCGTTAATGACGCGCTGCGCCGGGGGCTGAGCGATTTGACCATCCGACCCAAACAGCGCGAGCCCTTCCAAACGCAAACTATTGCACTGGGGCGGCTGCGATTGGCCAGCATTGACAACATAAGCGAAAGCCTCGCCGTCGCCGAGGGTGAAGCCTTCAAGTGATCTTGGTCGACGCTAATATTCTTATCTACTCGCATGTCGAATCATTCGCACAGCACAAACCTGCGCGTGACTGGCTCGACCAGCAACTCAACGGCTCTACGCGCGTCGGCCTGCCCTGGGTCAGCTTGCTGGCATTCCTGCGCCTGGTCACCAATTCTCGCGTGTTCGAGCGACCCGAACCGATGGTCGATGCATGGCATCAGGTGCGCGCTTGGCTTGCGTGCGAAACGGTCTGGATTCCGCAGACGACGGAACGCCATGCCAATCTATTGAATGAGCTGCTCGCGTTACCCGGCGTGCATGCCAATCTCGTGCCTGACGCGCATTTGGCCGCGCTGGCATTGGAGCATGGGCTTACGCTGTGTTCGACAGATGGGGATTTCGCGCGATTTCCTGCGTTGCGTTGGCGAAACCCGCTTACCCCGTGAGTTGGCCCAAAAAATCCGTCAGGCCAGCACCTACACAACGCCACGCACATCTTGGCAACGGCCGCCTACGACGCGTTTTGGAGCACATTGGCAAACAACTTGCCGCCGAGATGGGCGAAACGATGCCAAGTACTTTTCGCACTTACGTAAACGGCCATGACCACGAGCAGAGAGGTTCTGAAAATGCTGCGGATCACACCCTCTCCACAAAACTATCCACCACGCGCTTCTCCCCCGCCTTGTCGAAGTGGATGGTCAGCTTGTTGCCGTCCACGGCGGTGACGTTGCCGTTGCCCAATTTGTGGGTAGAAACGCGCCGGCACCGCGCCGCTCATCGGCGATGCCGCTCCGGCTTGGTCAGGGCCTCCGCGACGCTGCGCGGCCGCCGGCCGCCGATCACTTGCGCGGTGCATTTTTGGTCGGCCTCGCAGTGGACGACGCAATCGGTGCCGGGGCCGCCTTGGCAGTCGGTGCCGCAGCCGTAGTCCTTGGCGCCCTGCGAGAACTTGCCGCCGGCTTTATCGCAGGCGCTCTTTAGCGCCTCGGCGGTCGTCTTGGGAAACGTGAGGTCCCTGGCGAGCGCGGCGCCGCTGAGCGCAAGGGCGCCGGTCAGGACGAGCAAAGCGGTCAGATGTCGCATCGGCGGACTCTCCCGGGTCGCGCCGCCCCCTCATTGATTATGTCACAGCTTGCGCGCGTGTCCTATCTCGGCCTCATGGTGAGGAGCGTCGCGGAGCGCGGCGTCTCGAACCACCGCAAGTTGGCTATAGCCGACTTGCGCACGAAACATGCCGATCTCGGGTAAACCCGAGATCGGGTGGCCGCCCCAACCTTCGAGACGGGCGCATTGCGCCCTCCTCAGGATGAGGGCGGATGAGGTTCACACCCTCTCCACGAAACTATCCACGACGCGCTTCTCTCCCGCCTTGTCGAAATGAATGGTCAGTTTGTTGCCGTCCACGGCGGTGACGTTGCCGTTGCCGAATTTCTGGTGAAACACGCGCTCGCCGACCGCGAAGGTGGACGCGGCGCCGCTCGATTTGGCCACCAGTTCGCCTTCGATGGTGAGGGGAACGGACGGACGGCGCGATTTGCCGGAAGAAGCACCCCCCTCCCGGCCGCCTGCGGCGGCCGACTTCCCCCGCAAGGGAGGAGGTGAAGAGGAATTCGGGGAGAGGTGATCCGTGTCTTCGCCAGCGGTGTCATCGAACACGCCGTCCGGCACATAACGCGGCTGGCCGTTTTCGGAAAACCCGCCCGCGCCGCGGCGCTGCTGCGCGCGCTGCCAGCCGGGCGTGGTGTAGTTCGAGCCGAACGAGGCCATCTCGTAGAAGCGCGACGCGCCGTAACCCGACATGCCGAAGCCGCCCGAGCCGCCGGCCGGCTCCTTCACGTCGACGTCGGCCTCCGGCAATTCGTCGAGGAAGCGCGACGGCAGCGTNNAGCCCGACATGGGCGAGGCGGCGCTCCTCCTCGAGGCCCGCGCGGCCGCTCTCGTCGAGCGAGCGTTGATGCGGGAACAGGCCTTCCTCCCAGCCGGGCAGGAATACGGTGTCGAATTCCAGCCCCTTGGCCGAGTGCAGCGTCATGATGTTGACGGCTTGCTCGCCCTCGGCGCTGTCGCGGTCCATCACCAGCGAGATGTGTTCGAGGAAGCCGGCGAGATTCTCGAAATCCTGCATGGAACGCACCAGCTCCTTGAGGTTTTCCAGCCGCCCGGCGGCATCGGCGGAGCGGTCCTTCTGCCACATCTCGGTGTAGCCACTCTCGTCCAGCACGATTTCGGCCAGCTCGGTGTGCGGCATGGAATCTTTCTTGGCGCGCCAGCGCTCGAAGCCGGCCATCAGCTCGCGCAACGCCAGCCGCGGCTTCGGCTTCATCTCGTCGGTGGCCGACAGCGTGGCGGCGGCTTCCGTCAGCGGGATGCGCTGCTTGCGGGCATAATCGTGCAGCATCTGCATGGTGGCGTCGCCGAGGCCGCGCTTGGGGACATTGACGATGCGCTCGAAGGCCAGATCGTCGGCCGGCTGCGCGATCACGCGCAAATAGGCCAGCGCGTCGCGGATTTCGGCGCGCTCGTAAAACCGGGGTCCGCCGATGACGCGATAGGGCAGGCCGAGCTGGATGAAGCGGTCTTCGAATTCGCGCATCTGGAACGAGGCGCGCACCAGAATGGCGATCTCGTCGAGCGGATGGTCGAGCCCCTGGTCGCGGGCGTCGCGCTGCAGCTGCTCGATCTCCTCGCCGATCGAGCGGGCTTCTTCTTCCGAATCCCAGCTGCCGGTGACCTGCACCTTCTCGCCGGGGATATCCTCCGTGCGCAAAGTCTTGCCGAGCCGGCCTTCGTTGTGCGCGATCAGGTGGCTGGCCGCCGCTAGAATGTGCCCCGTACTTCTATAGTTCCTTTCAAGTCTTATGATCTTCGCACCCGGAAAATCATGGTCGAACCGCAAAATGTTATCGACCTCGGCGCCGCGCCAGCCGTAGATCGACTGGTCGTCATCGCCGACGCAGCAGATGTTTTTTTGCGCTGTCATTGCCGCGGGCGCGATTTCTTTTTCTGCCATTCCGGGGCGCGCCGAAGGCGCGAACCCGGAATCCATAACCCCTGTCTCGCTTTCGGCACCGGGAGTATGGATTCCGGATAGCCGCTTCGCGGCTTCCGGAATGACAGGGTGAGGCTGCGCCAGCAACCGCAGCCACAGATACTGCGCCACGTTGGTGTCCTGATATTCGTCCACCAAAATGTATTTGAAGCGCTGCTGATAATTCCGCAGCACGTCGGGATGACCGCGAAACAGCCTTATGCATTCCAGCAGCAGGTCGCCGAAGTCGGCGGCGTTGAGCGTCTTGAGCCGCGCCTGATAGGCGACGTAGAGCTTCTTGCCCTTGCCGTTGGCGAAGCCCGCGGCTTCGCCGGCCGGGACCTGGTCGGGCGTCAGGCCGCGGTTTTTCCAGCCGTCGAGGATCGAGGCGAACACCCGAGCAGGCCATCTTTTCCCGTCAAGCTTCTCGGCTTCTAGGAGCTGTTTGATGACGCGGATCTGGTCGTCGACGTCCAGGATCGTGAAGTTGTTTTTCAGCCCGGCCAGCTCGGCGTGGCGTCTGAGTATTTTCGCGCCGATCGAATGGAACGTGCCAAGCCACGGCATTCCCTCGACAATTTGGCCGACCATCTGGCCGACGCGCAGCTTCATCTCGCGCGCCGCCTTGTTGGTGAAAGTCACCGCCAGGATTTCCGCCGGCCGCGCCCGGCCGAGATTGAGAATGTGGGCTATGCGCGTTGTAAGGACACGGGTTTTTCCGGTTCCGGCGCCCGCCAGAACCAGCACCGGCCCGTCCAGGGTCTCGACCGCTTCCCGTTGTTCCGGATTTAAGTCTGCCAGATAAGCCGCACCTCTGGCCCCCATCGCCCGCGCGGCAATGCCGCCCGGCGCCGGCGTCGCCAAGTCATTCTGGATAGGCAGCTTTTTGGGTTCGGCCATGTCGTCTCGTAGCGCCATAACGGCGATTCTGTCAGGCCCAAGATGGCACTCGCGGGCGGCAATTGGGAGGGGCGATAGTCTGCTTGTCGCGATCCTCCCCCGGAACTAGCGTTCGATCTGCGGCCCGATCTCGCCGAACTCGCGCTGGTCACCCCAGAACAACGTCTTCTTCTCTCTCTCTCTGCTTCTCGAAAGGAATGTTCTTGTGCGCCTGAAAGACAAGATTGCCCTCGTCACCGGCGGCGGCCGCGGCATCGGCCGCGACGTCGCGCTCGCCTATGCCCGCGAGGGCGCCCACGTCGTCATCAACGACGTCGACCCGGCAACGGCGGACGCCACCGCCAAAGAGGCGGCGGCGCTCGGCTCAAAGAGCTTCGCCGTCGTCGCCGACGTCGCCAAGTCCGCCGACATAACGCGCATGGTCGAGACGATCATCAAGGAGCGCGGACGTATCGACATCGTCGTCAACAACGCGATGAAGATCGTGCCGGGAAAATTGGAGGCTTTGCCGGAAGAAGCCTGGGACACCACCATGAATATCGGGCTGAAAGGCGCGTTTCTGGTCAGTCAGGCCGCCGCCAAGCACATGATCGTGATGAACACGGGCGCCATCGTCAACATCGCCTCCATCGCCGGGCTGTTCCCGTACAACTGGGCCGGCGCCTATTCGGTGATGAAGGCCGGCCTCATCATGCTGACCAAGCTGCAGGCGATGGAGTGGGCGCCCTACGGCATCCGTGCCAACGCCATCACGCCGGGCTATATCCGCACGCCCGGCACCGAGGCGATGTATGCTGACCCGGAGATCTATGAGGGCCGCCGCAAGGGCGTGCCGATGGGCCGCGTCGGCTCGGGCGAGGATATCGCCGGGCCGGCGGTGTTTCTGGCGAGCGAGGACGCGCGCTACACCACCGGCAGCGTGGTCGGCGCCGACGGCGGCCAGGCGGTCGGGTATTTCCTCAGCGTGCCGGGGAGGAGGTTTTCCGGCGGACGCATCGACTGACGCGTGCGCGGTCGACCGGCGCGAGCGTCAAGGCTGCCTGGCGCCGAGGAAGTATTCACGATCGCTGAACGCACGCTGGAATTAACAGTCAGGAATCGCTGATGTCAGGACCGAGCCATAATCCTCATACCCGCGCCATTGCCCAATTCATCGCCCAGATCCAATACGAGGACATCCCCGAGGAGGTCATCGGGCGCATCAAGCTCTTGATCCTGGATTCGCTGGGCTGCGCGATCTACGGCAGCGATCTCGAATGGAGCCGCATTCTGAGATCGACGCTCGGCAAGCTCGACGTCACCAAAGCCTGCCGCGTGTGGGGAACGCCGGAACTTCTGTCGGCGCCGCATGCCGCGCTGGTCAACGGCACGCTCATCCAAAGCTTCGAGCTCGACGACGTGCATCGCCAGGGCGTGCTGCACGTCGGCGCGGTCACTTTGCCGCCGCTGCTGGCGGTCACGGAAATTCGTCCCGGTCTCAGCGGGCGCGATTTCCTGCGCGCGGCGGTCGCCGGCTACGAGATCGGGCCGCGCGTCGGCAAATGCATGGGCCCGCAGCATATCGGGCAGGGCTGGCATTCCGGCGCGACCGTCGGGGTATTTTCCGCCGTGTCGGGCGCGGCGGCGGCGTTGCGGCTCACCGGCGACCAGGCTGTGCATGCGCTCGGCATCGCCGGCACGCAAGCGGCCGGGCTGATGGCCGCGCAATACGGCGCCATGGTCAAGCGCATGCACGCCGGGCGCGCGGCGCAGAGCGGGCTTTACGGCGCGCTGCTGGCGGAGGCCGGGTTAACGGGGATCACCGATGTTTTCGAATCGCCCTATGGCGGCTTTTGCACGACCTTCTCGCGCTCGAACGACCGGTTCAATCTCGACGAGCTGTCATGGGAGCTCGGCCGGCAGTGGGAGACGATGCGCATCTCGCTGAAGTTTTATTCCTGCGTCGGCAGCAACCACACCACGCTCGACGCCATCCGAATGATGCAGGCCCAGACGCCGTTCGGGCCGGACGATATCGCCTCGATCGTGGTGCACGGTTCGCATGTGACGGTCGAGCATGTCGGCTGGCGCTACGCGCCGCAGGGCCTCACCTCGGCGCAATTGAACCTGCCGTTCTGCGTCGCGACGCTCTTGCTCGAAGGCGACGTCTTCGTCGATCAATTCACCGACGATGTCGTCGACGACCCGCAGCGGATCGAACTGTCGAGAAAAGTAACCGTGGTGGAGGACCCGGCGATTACGGCACGCGGTTCGAACTACCGGCACATGGTACGCGTCGAGGTGCGTCTGAAGGACGGCAGCAAGCTCGAGCAGACCATCGAGGCGCCGCGCGGCAGCGAGGCGAGCTTCGCGAGCGAGACCGACATCGTGCAGAAGTTCGAGAAGCTCGCCACGCATACGCTCGGCGCGGTGAAGGCGGACACCGTCGTGAATGCCGTGCTCGGCGCCGACAAGCTCGCGCGGGCTGACGAGATCGCCCGCGCCTTGGGCAGCGGGTGAGCCGCGCGGCTTATTTCTCTTTGGTGACCTTGATCTTGGCCGCGAGGTCGCTCAGGCGCTGGCGTTCCGTCTTGGTGAAGGCGACGAAATCCGCGACCGAGCCGCCCGCCGGCTCGATGCCGGTGTTGATGAGCTTGTCTTTCACCTCGGGCATCTTGAGCGCCTCCTGCAGTGCGGCGTTCATGCGTTCGATGACCGGCTCCGGCGTGCCGCGCGGCGCATAGAGGCCGGCCCAATGGCCGATCTGGACGGTCGGATAGCCCTGTTCCGCCGTGGTCGGGATCGAGGGATAGATGCTGATGCGCTTTTCATAGGTCGTCGCGATCGCCTTCAACAATCCGGCCCTGATCTTTGGGATCACGACGATGCTGGCTTCTGACGTCGCGGAGACGCTGTTTCCCAGTACGGCATTCACGCTGTCACCGCCGCTGCGGTAGGGCACGATGGTGAAGGAGACGCCGGCCGCTTCTTTGATCATCTCTGCGACGAATTCCGGCGTACTGCCATTACCGGCCGTGGAGAAGGTGGCTTTGCCGTTTTGCGCTTTGGCCCAGGCGATGAATTCCTTCATGTTGCTCGCCGGCACGCTCGGATTGACGATGATGGTCGAGGGAGCAACCGCGATCATGCCGACAGGCACCAGATCGGCATCCTTATAGGGCAGGTCTTTCAACAGCAGACTGTTGGTGATGGTGCTCGCCGCCCCGACCAGGAAGGTGTAGCCGTCGGGCGCGGAGTGGGCGACGAAGGCCGTGCCGATCACCGCGCCGGCGCCCGGCCGGTTTTCGACCACGACGGTCTGGTGGAGTTGCTTGCCGACGCCTTCGGCCGCAAACCGGGCGATCAGGTCGTTGGCGCCGCCGGGCCCGAACCCCACGACAAAACGGATGGGGNNGCGGCCATCAGAAATCGCTTTATCATTGTTTCCTCCTTCGACCGGGGCGGAGCCTAATGGCTCGCAGGCAAGCGGTCAAAAGCGGAAACGCACGCGTTTCGATTTCAGCAATCACTATGAGCGCCGGCTCGAATTTGAATCCGTAGTGCAGAGTTCGATCGAATGAGAGTAGATAAATACCGTTTGCGATATTTTTTTGTGCATGACNNCGTCACCATGTAAGACTGCGCGACAGCGCAGGCAAAGGAAACGAACAATGAATCACAAAGCTGGTTTGATCATGACGGTTCTGTGCGGCGCCGCCGGCATCGCGGCTACGGTTTTCCTCGCCGGCGCGGCGGTCACCCTCGCGCCGCGTCAGGCGCAGGCGCTGCCGGCTTACGCGCAGCAGACCGGTTTGCCCTGCGGGCGCTGCCATGTGAATCCGTCGGGCGGCGGACCCAACACGGCGTTCGGCAAAGCCTTCGCCGCCAACGGCCATAAACTGAAGAAATAATTTGACCGGCGACATGCAAGCGGGCGGCGCGCTGGTAATCCAACGCGCCGCCCGCTTCGCGTGACGGCTTCGACGATCGGTGCCGCCGCGCCCGCTAATGCGGCTTATACTCCTCGCGCTTGCTGTTCGCGATCTTGATCAGCGTCTCGGCCGCCTTGCGGTCCTCTTTCAGGAACGCGACGAAGCCGGCCGGCGAGGTCGGTGCCGGCACCACCGCCTGCTGGTCCAGGAAGGCGGTGAATTTCGGCTCGCTGAACACCTTCACGAAGGCGGCGTTGACCTTGTCGACCAATGCCGGCGGCGTGCCCTTCGGCATCGCCAGCCCCCACCAGCCTTGCCCGGGATAGCCGCCAAGCCCGGCCTCGGCCAAGGTCGGCACGTCCGGCAAGAGCGCCGAGCGCTTGTCGGCCGATACCGCCAGCGCCTTGACCTTGCCGGCTCTGACCAGTCCGAGGAAATTGCCGATGCCGAAGCGCGTCAACTGCACTTGATTGCCGGCGAGCGCCTGCGCCGCTGGGCCGCCGCCCTTGTAAGGCACGCCGACGATCTTGGTGCCCCACTGGTTGTTCAGCCAGCGCAGGAACAGTTCCGGGAACGATCCTTCGCCGAGCGTGGCGTAATTGAGCTTGTCGGACTTCGTCTGCGCCATCGCCTTGAGTTCGGCGACCGAGTTCACGCCCAATTCGGTGGATACGAACAGCCCTTCATTGAGAAAGAACAGCCGTGCCACCGGCACCAGGTCGCGTTCGGCATCATAGGGCAGGTGATCGAACAGCAGCGGGTTGTAGGACATCGTGCTGTGGTAGATNNTTCTCGACCACCAACGGCTGGCCACCGAGCAATGGCGTAAGCTCGACCGCGGCCGTTCGCATGATGACGTCGGTCACGCTGCCGGCGGCGATCGAGACGATCAACCGGATCGGCCGGTCCGGATAGGTTTCCGCTTGCGCCGACGCCGCGCAGCCGGCGAGCAGCAAGCCAAAGACGTTGCGTGCGATTTTTCCCATGATGCTTTCCTTTCCTGAATTTTATTTCTTATAATTTTCCCTCGAACGCGGCGGTCGCGAAGTCGTCGATCATATTGTAGCTCTGCCGCGCCGCGCCGGCGTCGTAACGCGCGATTCCCGGCATGTCGGATTCGACTTCGCAAAACGAATGCAACAGGCCGCCGAAAACCAGAATCTGCCACTTTGCGCCGGCAGCTTCCATTTCCGCTTCGAAAGTGTCGCGGTCCTTCTTCGGTACCACCGGATCCTTGGAGCCGTGCAACACGCAGATCGCGGCCTTGATGTCGCCCGGTTTGGCCGGCAGCGGCGTCAACAGATCCCCGTGCAGACAAATGACGGCCTGGATGTCGGCGCCGGTGCGCGCGAGCTCGAGCACATTGCCGCCGCCGAAACAGAAGCCGGCCGCCGCCTGCCGCGTGAGATCGCCGATTGCGCGCTTGTCGCTTTCCACGCGCAGCGCCACGAGCGCGGCAGTAATGCGGCGGCGGCGCTCGGGCGCATCCGCGCGCTGCGCATTGGCCAATTCTGTCGATTCCGGCGGCCCGGCGGAGACCTTGCCGCCGCCATACATGTCGGCCACGAAGGCTACGTATTTGCCGCCCGCGATCGCCGCCGCGCGCTTGATGGCGTCTTCGGTCACGCCGAGCCAGTTCGGCGCTATCAGCATAAGCGGCCGGCGTCCGCTAACCTTTTCGTCGTAGACCAGCCCGCCTTTGCACGCGGTATTGCCTGCCCGATATTCGATGCGCTCGACCGCCACCGCTTCCCCCAAACCTTGGTTCTATTCGAGAATGATTTCCCCAATTAGCCCGGCATCATATTGTGTGAAATAAAGACGGCCGTTCGACAGCGCCGCGATGCAGCGCGCGCCGCTCGCCGGCGTCGGGATATCGTATTCGCCGATCAACGCGCCGTCCGGCGCCATGTGGCCGATCTTGTTGGCGAAATTCTCGGTGCACCAGAGATTGCCGTCTGGTCCCACCGTGACGCCGCGCAGCGACGCATTCGGCGTAGGGAATTTGAATTCGCTGAATATGCCGTCGCGGGTAAGGCGGCCGAGCGCATTGGCGCCGGTTTCGACGAACCAAATGTTGCCGTCGGGATGGGTGACCATGGCACGCGGCTGCGGATCGGGGCCGGGGATCGGAAATTCGCTCACCGCGCCATACCTTGTGATGCGGCCGACCCGGTTGCCGGCGGCCTCGCTGAACCAGAGCGCGCCGTCGCGCATCACGATCGACAGCGGCTTGCTGCCGGGCGAAATGCCGGTTTTGAATTCCGTGATCTGGCCAGCCGGCGTGATGCGGCCGATCTGGCCGGCTTCGGTTTCCGAGAACCACACATTGCCGTCCGGCCCGAGCGCGATGCCGTCCGGACCGGCGTTTGCGGTCGGCACGGCAAATTCGCTGAGCGCGCCGCCCGGCGTCAGGCAACCGATCTTATTGGCCTTCTTCTGCGCGAACCACAGATTGCCGTCGGCCCCGAGCGCGATGCCGATCGGCGTGGCGCCGGGCGTCAGTAAGGAAAATTCTTTGAAGGCCCGCTCACGCGGATCAAAGCAGCCGATCTTGGCCGCGCCGCTTTCGCAGAACCACAAATTTCGGTCCGGCCCCTCGACGCAGATATAGGGTGCGCTATTGGCGCTTGGAATCTGATGTTCGCGGATGAGCACCGTGCGCGCGGTGCGCCGAAGCGAGGGTGATTCTTCGGCGTTCACTGACATGACCACCCCGTACCGCGATCCAGTACATGTGCATCGGGTCGAGAATGCTATCGCCGCGTTGCGGCGATAGGCAAGCGGTCAGCGCTTGTCCGGCATCCGGACACTGCGGCCAGCGCCGTCCGGCCGCGGCAGTACCGCGTGCGCCGCTTGCATGCGCTTGAGCAGGCGCAGGACGCTGTCGTGAAATGGCGCGACTTTCTTGGCCGTCATGTCGACACCCAAGGTCATGCTCTCCGAGGTCGCCGATACCCAGTTTCCGGTCGCGTGTCTGAGCTCCTCGAACAGATGAATGCGCTTGGCGTCGTAGCCGAGCAGTTGCACGGTGGCGCGTACCGGATCCTCCAGCTTCAGCTCGCGCAAGTATCGAACATGCGCTTCGACCACCATGGTCGAATGCTTATGCCGTTCGAGATAGGCCGGGCCGAGGCCGATAAGTTCGTAGACCTCGTCCACGGCGCGGTCGAACAGCACGTTGTAATAGGCCACGTTGAGATGGCCGTTGTAGTCGATCCATTGCGGCTCGATCTTCATCACCGAGGAGACGAAGGGCGCGGCGAAAACCGGTTCAGAGCGCTCGCCCATCGTCAGGCCGAAATCGGATAGACGGCCTTCTCGCCGCTGAGCACGCGCGCGACGTCGGTCGCGCACTTGGTCTGCAACTCCTCGAGCGCCTCGATCGAATAGAATCCGGTGTGCGGGGAGATGATGACGTTGTCGCGGCCGAGCAACGGGGAATCCTTGGCCAGCGGCTCGGCCGTCACCACGTCGAGCGCGGCGCCGCCAACCTGGCCGGCGTCGAGCGCGGCGATCAGCGCCGGCTCGTCGATCAGCGGCCCACGCGCCGTGTTTACGACGTAAGCGCCTTTCTTCATCTTGGCGAAGGCGTCCGCATTCAACATGCCGCGCGTCGCCGGCAGCAGCGGCGCATGAACCGAGACGTAATCCGACGTCTTGACCAGCGTATCGAAGTCGACGCCTTCGACGTTCATGGCCTTGAACTGTTCCGGCTTCACGTAAGGGTCGTAAGCGATGACCTTCATGCCGAAAGCTTGCGCCTTGGGGACCACCAGGCGCGGGATATGACCGAAGCCGACGAGGCCGAGCACCGTGCCCTCGAGGCGCCGGATCGGCACCACCGCCGGCATTTCCCAGCGGCCGCTCTGCACCAGTTTGTTGGACAGCGGAATCTTGCGGATCAGCGCCAGCAGCAGCGCCATGGTGTGGTCGGAGACCTCGCGGATGCAGTAGTCCGGCACGTAGTTGACGGCGATGCCTTTCTCCTTGGCGGTGGGCAGGTCGATATTGTCGACGCCGAGGCCGAAGCGGCCGATCGCCTTGCACTTGGTGAGCTGGCTGAGAATGTCGCGCGTGAGCTTGGCGTAAGTCACCAGGATGGCGTCGGCATCTTTGGCTACCGCTAGGATGTCGTCGGCGTTGACGCTTTTCGACATCCGATAGGTCGGATTGAGTCGCCCCAGCGCCGCCTTGGCGGGTTCGAGCGAGGGGAACACGCTGTCGGTGACAGCAATCACTGGGCCGGCCATTGGAAGCTCCGAGTTCGAAGGGGGCGGGATGCGGCGGAACCTACGCCAGCGCAGTTTGCCCGTCCATTGCACGCACAAATTGATAAATATCAACGGCTTGGCGGCATTAACCAAAAATTAACGATAGTCGCCCGCGCCGGTATTCCTTGGCTATCCTGCAAAAAATACCAAGGGGAGGCGAGGCCATGATCGGCAGGTTGGCGCGCGGGGCGTATATGCTTATTGTCGCGGGGATGATCGTGGCCTGGGCCATGTCGGCGAGCAAAAGCAGCCCGGCCGAACCCAAAAATGACCAAGTGGTCGAAAGCTGGTGGTGCTGAGCAGCGCTTGACCCTATCCGCTATCCCCGCCACTTTCGCCGCCCAACATGGGGCGAGTTCCGATGGCGGGCACGGCCGAGATTTTTAAAGCACAAGGTCAATCGTGCAACGCCAAAGGGATCGCGGCGGCGATTGCCGCGCTCACCGCGGCCTTCGGCAACCGCGTCGTGATCTCGCTCGCCGTGCGCGAGCAGCACGGCAATACGCTGACCTGGGTGCCCAACCAGCCGCCCGACGCGGTGGTCTATCCGCAGAATACCGGCGACGTGCAGACCATCGTCCGCATCTGCGCGGACAACCGCGTGCCGGTCATTCCGTTTGGCGTCGGCACTTCGCTTGAGGGCCACATCAACGCGCCGCTCGGCGGCGTATCGATCGATTTCCGCGACATGAACAAGGTGCTGGCCGTGCACGCGGAGGACCTCGATTGCGTGGTCGAGCCGGGCATCACCCGCAAGGCGCTCAACGAGCACCTGCGCGACCAGGGCCTGTTCTTTCCCATCGATCCGGGCGCCGACGCCTCGCTCGGCGGCATGGCGGCGACGCGCTGCTCGGGCACCAATGCGGTGCGATATGGCACCATGAAGGACAATGTGCTGGCGCTGAAGGTGGTGATGGCCGACGGCGAGCTGATGACCACCTCGCGGCGCGCGAAAAAGTCGTCGGCCGGCTACGACCTCACGCGGCTGATGGTCGGTTCGGAAGGCACTCTCGGCGTCATCACCGAACTCACGCTCAAGCTGTCCGGCATTCCGGAAGCGATCGCGTCCGGCGTCTGCCCGTTTCCGTCGGTCGATGCCGCCTGCAAGGCGACCATCCTCACCATCCAGTCCGGCATTCCGGTCGCGCGCATCGAACTGCTCGATGCGTTGCAGATCAGGGCGGTCAACGCCTACTCGAAATTGTCGCTGCCGGAAGTGCCGACGCTGTTCGTCGAATTCCACGGCAGCGACGCCGGCGTCGCCGAGCAATCGCAGCGCTTCGGCGAGATCGTCGCCGACCTCGGCGGCGGGCCGTTCGACTGGGCGACCAAGCCGGAAGACCGCAGCCGGCTCTGGCAGGCGCGCCATGACGGCTATTGGGCGGCCCGCCATCTGCGGCCGGGCGCGCAGGCCTTCGCCACCGACGTCTGCGTGCCGATCTCGCGGCTGGCCGAATGCGTTACCGCCAGCCAGCGCGCGGCCGCCGAGCTCCATCTGATCGCGCCGATCCTCGGGCACGTCGGCGACGGAAATTTTCACCTGTCGCTGCTTGTCGACATGGCCGATGCCGGCGAGGTCGAACGCGCCGGAATCCTGATGGAGCGCGTCGTCGAGTTGGCACTATCGATGGATGGAACCTGCACCGGCGAGCACGGCGTGGGGCAGGGCAAGATGAAATATCTCAAGGCCGAGCACGGCGCCCCGGCACTGGCCGCGATGGCGGCGATCAAACGCGCGCTCGACCCGCAAAATATTATGAATCCGGGAAAGATCGTCGCGCTCAACTGAGCGTCGACATAGAATTGCCGCCAAATACGGGCAAAAAAGGCGTACATTTCATATCGATAAGCGCGGAGCGCGTCTTACGGCGCGCGGGCGACTGCGTTGGAGCTGGCGTTGCAAACCACCCTGCTTGGATTGGGGATCGCGATCATCCTGGCGCTGGTAGCGGCGCTGGCCGGTCCGCTGCTGATCGATTGGGGCGGCCACCGTTCGATGTTCGAAACGGAGGCGAGCCGCCTGATCGGCGTCGACGTGCGCGTCACCGGTGCAATCGAGGTGCGGCTGCTGCCGACGCCATCACTTACGCTGCACGACATCGAGATCGGCAGCGAGCGTAAGATTCGCGCGCGCTCGCTCGGCATCGAATTTGCGCTTGGGCCGTTGATGCGCGGGCAATGGCGGGCGGCCGAGATGCATCTCACCGGCCCGCAACTGAGCCTCGGTCTCGACGCCACCGGCCATGTGCTGGCGCCGAAGCTGGCGATCAATTTCAGTCCCGATAATCTGTCGATCGACCGACTGAGCGTCGAGGACGGCAAGGTAACGCTCACCGATGCGGCAAACGGCGCGCGAACCACGCTCACCGGGCTTTCGTTCAATGGCGAGGCGCGCTCGCTGCTCGGTCCCTTTAAGGGCGAGGGCGCGGTCACCGCCGGCGGGGAGACCTATCCCTTTCGGATCGCCGCCGGCCGCTATTCCGACGACGGCGGCCTCAAATTCCATGTCAACGTCGATCCGGTCAATCATCCGCTCAGCATCGAAGCCGACGGTATGCTGGCGCTCGCGGATGGCGCGCCGAAATTCGACGGCAGTTTGAGCCTGACGCGGCCGGTCGGCATCGCCTCGCGCAGCACGGAGCAATTGACCCAGCCTTGGCAGTTGAGCGGCAAGATCGAGGTCGGCGCGGCGTCGGCGCTGATGCAGGAATTCGAATTCCAGTACGGCTCGGAGGAGCAGGGGCTCAAGCTCACCGGCGTCGCCGATTTCAAATTCGGCCGGTATCCGCACTTCGACGGTGTGATGTCGGGACGGCAGATCGACCTAGACCGCGCAATCGCCAGCGGCGACGGCGGCCGGGCGACGCCGGCGGCGGCCATCCGCAAAATCGCGCAACTGGCCGGCGCCGCCTTCCGCCCCGCCATTCCGATCCGGATCGGAATCGGCATCGACCAGGTCACGCTCGGCGGCAACAGCGTCGCGAACGTGCGTGGCGACATCAGCACCGACGCCACCGGATGGAATCTGGACCGCTTCGAGTTTCGCGCGCCCGGCTTCACGCAGATGAAATTGAGCGGCCATCTCGCGGTCCGCGGCGACGGCGTGCGCTTCACCGGACCGGCCGAAATTCAATCCAGCGATCCGAAGGTTCTGGTGGCCTGGCTGGAAGGCCGCGCCGACGTGACGCAAGGCGACATGCGGCCCATGACACTGCGGGGTGACGTTACGCTCGGTAGCGATAAAGTCGCTGTCGAGCGCCTGCAGGCCGCCTTCGACCGCAAGACCGTCACCGGCCGCCTCGCTTATGCGTTCGCATCCGGCGATCGGGTGGCCAAGCTCGATGTGGCGTTCAACGCTCCCGAGCTCGATATCGATGCCGCGCTCGGCTTCGGCAACGCGCTCATCGCCGGCTCCAGTATCGCGCGGCCGCACGACCTGACGATCGCCGCCGATATTGGCCGCGCCACCGTCGCCGGGCTTGTGGGGCGGGATGCGAGCGCCAGATTGAAAGTCGACGGCAACGGCGTGCAGATCGATCGTCTCGCGATCGCCGATCTCGGCGGCGCGGCCTTTTCGGCAAGCGGCCGCATCGTCACGGCCGGGGCGTCGCCGGCGGGCAGCGTACGCGTCGATCTCGACGCGCCGGACATGACGCCGGTAATGGCGCTGCTTGCGCGTTTTGCGCCAAAGACAGCACGGGCGTTGGAGCGCGGCGCGCCGGCCATGGCGCCGGCCAAGCTGCACGCGCAATTCACCATCGATGGCGCGGCCCCGGCGGTGGCCAAGCTCACCATCGGCGGCAGTCTCGGCCGGGTACGCGTCGCCTTCGACGGTCAAGCTAATGCCGACCCCATCGCGCTGCGCGCCGGCGACATGAAGTTCGACGGCGAACTGGAGGCCGACGACGGCAAGGCGCTGGTGGCCATGCTCGGTCTCGACAAGTTGCTGGCGGTCGGCCCCGGTCCCGGCGCGTTGACGCTCAAGAGCAGCGGTCCGGCGAGCGGCCAATGGCGCATCGACGCCAAGTTGACCGCCGTCGGTCTCGAAGCCGGCGCCAGCGGCACCGCGGCGCCCTTCGCGGAAAACCCTGCCACGGCGTTGCGCGCCACGATCGCGCGCGCCGATGTGGCGCCGCTGCGCCGTAGCGGAAGCGCAGCGCTGCCGCTGACGTTTGCGGGCAATATTGCGCTCACCGCCAAGGACCTAACGCTGAGCGATATCGACGCCAGCTTCGCGGGTGCGGCCTTGCGCGGAAAACTCGCTTTGACGTTGCCGGCTCCACATCGCCTGCAAGGCGAGATCGACGCCGACAGCATAGACGCGACGGGCCTGATTGCGGCGGCAATCGGCATGCCCGCGGCGCCCGCCAGCAATGGCAGCGCGGCCTGGGGCTGGTCGAGCGAGCCGTTCGCCGGCGGTCTGTTCGGCGACTATGGCGGTCAGATCACGCTCAACGCGCGCCAAGTCGGCCTGTTTCCCTCGCTGACGGCGCGCGAGTTCCGCGGCAACTTGCGCTTCGGCAACAACGAGCTTGCCGTCGATGACATGGCCGGCGCCGTTGCCGGCGGCCGCTTTGCCGGCCAATTGTCATTCCGTTCGGGCGAAGACGGCGTGAAGGCGCGCGCCAAGATTTCGCTCACCGGCGCCGAGGCGGCGAGCCTGCTGCCGTCCGGCGCGCGGCCGCCGGTAAGCGGATCGCTCGGCCTTTCCGGCGACGTCGAAGGCGTTGGTTTAAGTCCGGCGGCGCTGATCGGCTCGCTGCAAGGCTCCGGAAAAATCGCGCTGGACGACGCGCAATTCGCCGGCCTCGATCCGCGCGCCTTCGATGCGGTCACCCGCGCGGTGGATCAGGGGCTGCCGATCGACGCGGTGCGCCTCTCCGACGTGGTGAGCAAGGCCTTGGAGGGCGGTCCGCTTGCGGTCAAACACGCCGCCGGAAATATCGCCGTGAGCGCCGGGCAGATGCGGTTGAGCAAGGTCACTGCCGACGGCAAGGATGCCGCGCTGTCGCTTGCCGGCAATCTCGATCTCACCGATGGCTCGATCGACGCGCAGCTCATCCTCTCGGGACCGGGCGAGGCCGCCGGCGCGCGGCCGGATATCTTCGTGGCGTTGAACGGCCCTTTGGCGGCGCCGGCGCGCAGCATCGATGTGTCGGCGCTGACCGGATGGCTGACGCTGCGGGCGGTGGATAATCAGGCGAAGCAATTGCGCGAATTGGAGAATGCCCAGCGTCTGCGCGAAATCGAGAACGCGCGGCGGCAGCGTGAAATCGAGAATGCGAAGCCGCAAGCAAAGCCGCCGGCGCCGAAGAGCGAAGCGGCGCCCGCTTTGCCGCCGCCGCTCGACATTAGGCCGTTGCCGATGCCGCAGCGCAGCAGTCCGCCGGAGGCGTTAGTCGGCCCCCAGCACTGACGATGCGTGCGCGCCGCCAGCCTGACGCGAGGGGCCGCCGGTGAGATGGTCACCGAGCTGTGCGCGATAATGATCGAGAACGAACAGCCGTATCGCCGACGACAGATTGCCGCCGTGGCGCTCGGTGTCGATCGAAGCCACCAGATCGGACAGCGTGAGTTCGCGGCTGCCGGCGATTTCCTTCAGGCACTTCCAGAACGCATCTTCCAGACTGACGCTGGTCTTGTGACCCGCGATCACGATCGAGCGTTTGACAACCGGAGATTTCATCGGCCGCCTCCTTTGTCGATCCGGTGCAGATCGAGATCGCGGCTGGCTTTCGCTTGTTGCGCGGCATCGAGCTTGCGCCGGTGCTTGGACTGACCATGGGCGAGGCGGTTGGCGTCGGCGTGCTGATCGTCTTGCCGCCGCTTGGCGCGTTTGCGGGCGTTTCGAAGATTGACCATTTCAGCCATTCCGCCCCTCGATGGTAACTCGGTACGTCCACTCCCTGATCGCTATGCAAACCGTTGCATCGCCGCCAGAGTTGCCAGCGAAAGGTCCGCACTTTGGCTTCCGGCATGCGGTCGATAGGATCTGCCTATATGTTTGGCGAGACACCGATGGCAATTCAACACACGGTTAGTTGATCGTAAGAGATTCCGACTGTTTAATACTGAACATGTCGAGTAATAGTTGGGAATAAGTCATAATATATAATGATGTCGTGAATGTATATTTATAAACTACAAGAATTACTTCAGAAGCTCACGTAGAAAGGCACCGCTAGCCTTCCTCCGTAAGCATAACTGATCTTCAACAGTTGCGGC
>PMAF01000148.1:3226-5453 GCA_003152455.1 Hyphomicrobiales bacterium | reverse complement strand
CTCGAGGAACGGCGTCACGGTGCCGGCGGCCGGTCCGAACGGATAACCGGTGTAGATGGTATTGCTGAAGTCGCCGGTGTCGCCGAAATAGTGGCCGGTCGCCATGGCCGAGGCATTGCCGGTCGTGAAGGTCGGAAACAGCGAATGCGGGTTCTTGAAATTGACGCCCCGGTCGCGCAGCGCCGCCATCGCCGGCGCGGTTTCCGGGGTCACCTTGAGGGCGCGCAGACCGTCGGGCACGAACAGGATGACATTATGCGGCGGTTCGGCGCCGGCCGCGGTCAGTTGCAGACCGACCACTGCCAAAGCCAGGGCGTGCAGCGCTTTTGACCTGAGCGACATCACAATCCTCCGGTTTATCTTTGTTGCAATGCAGCGCTAGATACGCCGGCCACAAGACAGTATTGTAACATCCGCCGGCTATCCGCAGCCATTTCCACCGGGAATGGCAAAGGGCGTTCCGCTTAATGTTCAAGCGCATTCTGATTGCCAATCGCGGCGAAATCGCCTGCCGGATCATCAAGACCGCCCGCCGCATGGGGATCGAGACGGTCGCGGTCTATTCGGAGGCCGACAAGGACGCCCTGCACGTTGAGATGGCCGATACCGCCGTCGCCATCGGCCCGCCCGAGGCGGCCAAAAGCTACCTGCTGATCGACAAGATCGTGGAGGCCTGCAAGGCGAGTGGCGCGCAGGCGGTCCACCCTGGTTACGGCTTCCTGTCCGAGCGCGAGGCTTTCCCGAAGGCGCTCGAAGCCGCCGGCATCGTGTTCATCGGGCCCAACCCGAAGGCCATCGCGGCCATGGGTGACAAGATCGAGTCCAAGAAAGCGGCGGCGGCCGCCAAGGTCTCGACCGTGCCCGGTCACCTCGGCATCATCGGAAACGATGCCGAGGCGATGGAGATCGCCGAACAGATCGGCTACCCGGTGATGATCAAGGCGTCGGCCGGCGGCGGCGGCAAGGGCATGCGCATCGCCTATTCCAAGGCCGAGGTGGCGGAAGGGTTCGCGCGCTCGCGTTCGGAGGCGAAGTCCTCGTTCGGCGACGACCGCATGTTCATCGAGAAATTCATCACCGATCCGCGCCACATCGAGATTCAGGTGCTGGGCGACAAGCACGGCAACGTCATCTATCTCGGCGAGCGCGAATGTTCGATCCAGCGCCGCAATCAGAAGGTGATCGAGGAGGCGCCAAGCCCGCTGCTCGACGCCGCCACCCGCAAGAAGATGGGCGAGCAGGCGGTCGGTCTCGCCAAGGCCGTCGGCTACGACAGCGCCGGCACGGTGGAATTCGTCGCCGGCCAGGACAAAAGCTTCTACTTCCTCGAAATGAACACGCGGCTGCAGGTCGAGCACCCGGTCACCGAGCTGATCACCGGCATCGATCTGGTCGAGCAGATGATCCGCAGCGCGGCGGGCGAAAAGCTCGCGCTCAAGCAGAGCGACGTGAAGCTCAACGGCTGGGCGGTGGAAAGCCGCGTCTATGCCGAAGACCCGTACCGCAAATTCCTGCCGTCCACCGGGCGGCTCACGCGCTATCGCCCGCCGGAAGAGCGCAGCGCCAACGGCGTCACGCTGCGCAACGACACCGGCGTCTACGAGGGTGGCGAGATTTCGATCTATTACGACCCGATGATCGCCAAGCTGGTCACCCACGCGGCCACGCGCGAAGCCGCGATCGACGCGCAGGCCGACGCACTCGACGCCTTCGTCATCGACGGCATCCGCCACAATATTCCGTTCCTGTCCGCGCTGATGGCGCATCCGCGCTGGCGCGCCGGCAAGCTCTCCACCGGCTTCATCGCCGAGGAATTCCCCGAAGGCTTTTCGGCCATCGCGCCCGAGGGCGAACGCGCGCAAGTGCTGGCCTCCGTCGCCGCCGCGATCGACCACGTGCTGGGCGAGCGCAAGCGGCTGATTTCCGGCCAGATGGACGGCCGCAGCGTCACGCGCGAAAGCCAGCGCGCGGTCTGGCTCGGCGACAAGGAGTGCCGCCTCGAGGTCAAGCGCGAGAACGGCACCATCGAGGTGCGCTTTCCGGGCAACAAAGAAAAGGGCGCTCGCCGTCACCTGCAATCGGACTGGAAGCCGGGCGACGCGCTGTGGACCGGCACCATCAACAGCGAGCCGGTCGCGGTGCAGGTGCGGCCCGTTCCGAACGGCTTTGCCCTGGCCTACCGTGGCGTCGAGGCCAAGGCTTTCGTCTACACCGCCAGGGAGGCCGG
>PMAF01000148.1:0-3189 GCA_003152455.1 Hyphomicrobiales bacterium | reverse complement strand
CGTGAAGAAGATCAACGCCAAGCCCGGCGACAGTTTGGCGGTGGACGCGGTGATTTTGGAGTTTGCCTGAGCACGGGTAAGCGGCCGCATGACCCTCTACTTCGCCTACGGCTCCAACCTCAACCGCGCCGCCATGGCGCGCCGCTGCCCAGGCGCGCGGGCCATCGGGCCGGCGGCGCTGGAGGGCTACCGTTTCTTCATCGGCGTCGACGGCTGGGGCTCGGTCAAGCCTGCGCCCGGCAACAACGTGCATGGCGTGTTGTGGCGGCTGAGGGCGCGCGACATCGCGGCGCTGCATGCCTACGAACTGCTGTACCAGGGCCTCTATGACGTGCGGCATCTTGCGGTGCGCCGGGGTTCGCGGCGGGTAACCGCGATGATTTATCTGCTGCGCCGCCGCGCGCCCGGAAAACCGAAGCCCGGCTATGTCGAGATGATCGCGGCGTCGGCGCGCGCCTGGAAGCTGCCTGAACGCTACATCCGTTCGGTCGAGCGCTGGTCGATCTCGCGCTTCACCGGCGCGCGTCTGATCGACGCCGGCGGGTTCGCATGAACATCATTCGCCACATCATCGTGCGCGGTCGCGTGCAGGGCGTCGGCTACCGCGCCTTCGTCGAGCGCGAGGCGCTGCGGCGCGGCGTTGAGGGCTGGGTGCGCAACCGCCGCGACGGGTCGGTTGAGGCGGTGTTCGCGCGCGCGCAAGAAAAGGTAGACGCCGTCGTCGAGGCCTGCCGGCGCGGGCCTTATTCCGCCCGCGTCGAGCAAATCGATCAGCGCGACGGCACGGAGGATGAACTCAAGCTGCGAGCGCCCGGCGATGTGTTCTCGATGCTGCCGACGGCGTAATCGGCCGCCCCGAACAACGCCTCGAATTCGCGCCGCAACACCGTGTCGACCTCCGGCATCGACACCGCGATGCCGAGATCGGCCAAACTTGTGACGCCGTAGCTTTGCTCGCTCACGCCGCACGGCACGATGCCGGAAAAATGCGCGAGGTCCGGATCGACGTTGAGCGCCATGCCGTGCAGCGTGACCCATTGCGTCACGCGAATGCCGATCGCGGCGATCTTGTCCTCGAAGCCTTCGCCTTTGTCCGGCCGGCGCACCCAGACGCCGATGCGGTCCTCGCGCCGCTCGCCGCGCACATTGAACGCCGCCAGCGTGCGGATGACCCATTCCTCTAGCGTGGCGACGAAGCGCCGCACGTCCGGTCCGCGCCGCTTGAGGTCGAGCATCACGTAGGCCACGCGTTGGGCCGGCCCGTGATAGGTCATCTGGCCGCCGCGGCCCGATTCGAATACCGGGAAGCGCGCCTCGATCAACTCCCCGGGCTTGGCGCTGGTGCCGGCCGTGTAAAGGGCAGGGTGTTCCAGCAGCCAGACTAATTCCTGCTCCTTGCCGGCGGCAATGGCCGCCGCGCGCGCCTGCATCAGGCCGACGGCCGGCTCGTAAGGCACCTTCGAATCGCTCACGCGCCATTCAACCGGGGCCGATCCGGGCGGCGCAGGAAGGCCGATTTTCAACTCGTCGCGCATGTTAACCACCCGTTCACCATACCATGGTGACCTGCCATCTGCCCGCAGTTGTGCAGGGCAGGGGGAACCAAAAACGTGGCAACACTCGACAAAGTTTCGGTCGACATTACCGTCGTGCTCGGGCACCACCAAAATGCCGATCCATCAGGTGCTCCGGCTCGGACGCGGCGCCATCATCGAACTGGAATCCTCGGAGGAGGACGCCGTCCGCATCCTCGCCAACAACCTCCCGGTCGCTAAGGGCACGGTGGTGGTCAACGGCAACCGCATTGCGGTCGAGGTCAATGGGCTTATGCCCCGCCAGCAGGATATGCGCTGAGCTTCCCAGCGCGGCCCAAAGCGGGCCTTGTCCCTCAAGACCCTATTTGTTAGAGGAACCGCGCTTCGTCGGGACGCGAGGCTTTACAAGGCTTTTCGTTCATTTTCATGCGGCCGTGGCGGAATTGGTAGACGCACTGCCTTGAGGTGGCAGCGGGGCAACCCGTGGAGGTTCGAGTCCTCTCGGCCGCACCATCAAAAAACTAAGCACCTGTTTTTGCTAGGCGATCTGCATTCTGTCCCTCACCTTTGGGTCAGGTGAGGGAATAGAAATTGCCATATCGTTCTTGAGTAACTTTTCAGCCGCGCGTTGACCGAGCCGCGCACGGTCTGCGGCTCGGGTGTAGAGGGCAGCCATCCCGCCGCCGGACCAGCCGAATAGCGCCTCGAGCTCGTTCACCGTGGCCCCATTGTTCGCCGCCCGCGTCGCGCCGATCTTGCGCAAGCCGTGTGCCGATTTGCCGTGGATGGCCGCCGCGATACAGGCATCTTTGAACACGTTGCCAAAGCTTTCTTTGGTCAGCGGTTTGCCACGCGCCCCGCAAATATAGGCGAGTTCCCCGGTAGGCCCCGCGTCGAGCGTGGCTTTGAGCACCGGCAGTATCGGAATGGTGATGGTGACGGTTTCTCCACTCTTTTCGGTACGGAATGTGCAAATACCATCGCGAACATGCTGGCGACCAACCACGACCGCGTCGCCCCGCCGCAGTCCGGTGTAGAGCAGTACGTCGATCCAGACGCGTTCCTTGGTGCCGAGCGGCCAGCGGGCTTGATAAAGGTCAACCTCATCTTCGGTCCAGACTGGAAAGCCCGCGCCCTTCTTGCGCTTGGGGTTCTTCACGCCCGCAGTCGGATCGATCTTGACCAGATCGGCACCAAGCGCCCAACCAAACAGTCCTCTCATGGCGTCGAGGAAGTTCCGGGCCTGGGCCGGGGTCGCCGAACGCCGGTCGCGTCCCTCGGTCACGTTCTTGCGTGTGACCGCCCGGTAGGGTTCACGGCCAATCGTCCTCGATGACAATGCTGTCGTAGTCGCTGGATTCTATGAATTCACGATTATGAGAGATGGGAAGGCGGTGCCCTTACCAGCGCGCTTCACGATGCTCGTGACCAAGCGGAACGGTGAATGGCGCATCGCTCATCACCACTCTTCGCCACATGTGCTGCCAAAGCAGTAAAATCGTTATTTAAGATTACTGCCTTCTAGCTTTTTGAGGTTTGCCTTCGCCACTTCGTTTCCGGCGGCTGCGGCCTTCTCGTACCATTTTCGGGCTTCGGCATAATCCACGGGGACGCCATTACCGTTTTCGTAAATGAACCCGAGATTATTCATGGC
>PMAF01000048.1 GCA_003152455.1 Hyphomicrobiales bacterium | reverse complement strand
AAAAATGAGGGGATGGCTAAGGCGAATAAGGGCAGTTTTCGTCAAATGCCTCGATAGGACACGAATTGCCACTCATTCCTGCCCTAGTCGCTGACTAGATTCAGCGTCGAGGGCAACGCTAGGACTGATCGGAGAGCAATCATGAACGCATCGAAGGTAACGGAGCAGAGCCGGCGCCAATATGCCGACCTCGACAGCCGCTACGGCAAGATCGGGATTTCCGCGGTCGTCGCGGCGTTGCAATATCAGGGCGAGCAGCACCACACAGCCGAAAGCCGCTTCACTCCCTACGACAACGACTGAGCGGCCAAGTCGCCGGCCGAGTGTGACGCCGATCGCTCGCACAGTTCATCATCGACATGACATCGACACGACGACGCGTGCGGCCGCCCATGTTTATCGCGCGTAGCGCCGCGCGTTACCGCATGAAGCGGTCTGTCCTGACCATGGAACACGCCCCTACACAACTCACGAACTCGCTGTGCTGTGTATCGTGCTGCCGTGAAGGCAAAGTATTGCCCTGAGGGCTTTTAGGATTGCGCTGAAATTCAAATCGGACTCGCGCGGAAGATTGTAGTGTGTTCCGTCGCTGTCCTGGGAATTCTCGTTCATTCGCCTCAGGAACCCTCGCGCCGCGACAAAAGAATTCGGCCGTAGGGCGACCAAACTCGGCTTCCTCGGCCTTCGGTTTCACGACTTGCGCGGCAGCCACGAAACCGCCCTCCTCGATGCCGGCGTCCCTGTGCACGTTGTCGCCGCTCGCTGCGGCCACGATCCCGCTGTCCTATTGCGAAGCTATGCCAAACGCACCAAAAAGGCCGACACGAGCGCAGCGGCGGTCATTGGGACTTTGTCGAAGGGTGTCCTGGGTGGGTGAATGGCATGGCGTTCAGCAATTGTAGTTGGGCACAAATCACAATCCACAGCGTGGTCCTAGAATTTCTTAGGGGCGAACGAGCGTCTTATCCGCCATTAGCGTCCCTGCTCGATTCACCTAATTTGCAGGATTCGCGCGAAAATTATGAACGATTGAAAATCCTGTACGCCCGAAGAGCGCCATTTATGGTAGAGATTCCCGCCGACACTTCGTGGTGGGACGTGAGCGCGCTAAGGGAAAGCGATCTAAGCGACCTTTGCGTTGTCGGCTCAACACAACAAAATCTGGGACGGTGCGGATAATCGGCTCGAAAATGTTTCCGCTGTTGAATCGATCGAGTTGAACGCCCTGCCCAACTCGTGGCCCGGGCGCATCATCTTGTGGGGTCATGACAGGGAGGGTCCGTTCACAATTATGGAAGGCAATCATCGAATGATTGCTTATGCCGGAGCAGACCCCAGGCCAGCCCTTGATATCGACGTTTAGGTCGGTATTTCACCGTCGCTGTGTTTTTGGCACCGTCCCGATAACGTCACTTGTTTGGCCAATAATCAATTCAAACGATGAGTGTCATTGTCTTCGCGTTCCATCCAATACCCATTGGGTCCCATTTGGGTCCAAGTCATAAAATGTTGTCAAAGTGTTCCTTTCGGATATCATACTAAGCTATTGATTATACTGCGATGGAAGGGTGGCCGAGTGGTTTAAGGCACCGGTCTTGAAAACCGGCGTACCCGCAAGGGTACCGTGAGTTCGAATCTCACCCCTTCCGCCAATGCGACATATAACATATTGATATTATTATATAATATATAATTACTTGCGTCTACTCACGGGCCTACCCACGCACATTTCACTGCTGCGGCTAAGGCGGCCTATCCAAGCCATCGCGACATGCTCGCTGATGCCGCGCGCGGCACCTTTATTGGCCTTGGAAGCCTGAAAGCTCCGCCTCCAGAACGCGCTGCCGTCTATGCAGCGGCCGCAGCTGTTGCGGATAACAGCGCGTACTCTCTGGGAACGCGACGAGAATGATACCGGTGAAGTGGTCATGCGTCGAGGGGCTTGATCCGCCCTCGATGAAGTGGNNGTGAAGCGGCTGAAGGATCTTGAGACAGAGAACACCCGGCTTCGCAGGGCAGTCTCTGATCTGACACTCGACAAACTCATTCTGCAGGAGGCCTCCCGGGGAAACTACTGAGCCCCGCGCGTCGCCGTGTCTGCATCGAGCATGTCCGAGATGTCTCCGAGCGCCGCGCTTGTGCGGCGCTCGGGCAGCATCGCTCGACGCAGCGCAAGGTCCCGCGGGGCCGTGAAGATGCCGAACGGCTGACAGCCGACGTGGTCGAACTTGCTCGGCAGTACGGCCGCTATGGCTACCGCAAGATCGCCGCCTTGCTGCGTGATGCTGGCTGGCTAGTCAGCGACACACGGGTCGAGCGGGTCTGGCGACGTGAGGGGCTGAAGGTTCCTCAGAAGCAGCCCAAACGGGGCCGCCTCTGGCTCGCAAATGGCTCCTGCAGTCGTCTGCGGACGGAGCATCCCAACCACGTCTGGTCTTACGACTTCGTCGAGGACCGCACTCATGATGGCAGGAAGTACCGCATGCTCAATGTCATCGACGATTTCACCCACGAGTGCCTGGCAATCCGCATAAATCGCAAGCTCAAGGCCATCGATGTGATCGATGTCTTATCCGATCTCTTCATCCTGCGTGGTGTGCCCGGCCACATCCGTTCCGACAATGGCCCGGAGTTCATCGCTAAAGCCTTGCAGGATTGGATCGCGGCCGTGGGAGCCAAGACCGCATACATCGCGCCAGGCAGCCCCTGGGAGAACGGCTTTATCGAAAGTTTTAATGCGCGCCTTCGTGACGAACTGCTCAACGGCAAAATCTTCTACACGCTGAAAGANNTATCCGCGTGGCCGGCTGCGCTACGCCGACCGGCTCCGCCGGCCACGCTGGCGTTACCGCCAGCTCTCAACTAACATTCCACCTGGACTACTCAATGCAGGCCGGTCAGCTTATACATGGCTGCATCCTGCGCCTATTGCCGCCCGACGCAAAGCGCTGTTTTCAGTGAACGACGAGCCTCTTTCGGTAACGAACCTCAATGATTACAATGGTATACGACAGCATGCCGAGGTTTTATAGTTCTTTCTTGTCGTCCAACTTAGGCAGACAGTCGCCTGCTCACAAACGGATCGCAAATGATCAAACAGCCCCGCAAGTCGGCGCGGCAGCATACAAAGATTGAACCCCTCTCGTTTGCTGGGTTGACGATGCGGTTTGGCCCCGTCGGCTTGATTGTTTACGCGGACCATTTTTTGGCCGCGGCAAAGTCAACCCCACGCCCCGGTGACAGCGCCGGCGTTCCCGCTAGACTTTGCGGCTATCGACGCATGCTCTCTGCGTTAACAAGCAAAATAAAAAACCCGGAGCAGCGCTACGCTGGTCCGGGCTTGATGATCAAACTTCTCGCTCAGAACGGCACAGTGCCGCGAACGTTCGCTGTCCAGATTTTGTAGGCTGCACTGAGGTCTCAAACTTTTCTAATCGCGCATACCCTCACCGCCGCCGTAGCCGCGCGGACTGACGTGAAAATAATCGCCGCTGCGCATTCCACCGCGACCATCCATTCCGCCTCGCCCCATACCGAAATGCCGCGGATGCGGTCGAATGAACCGCGCAAGTATCGTAAAGCGGCGCTTTTCCCCTTCGTCGAAGCTCTGATAAAGGGGCGCCAGCGTGTCGGCGAGGCGCTTCAAAGCGGCCCCACGCGTATTTAAGGCATCGGCCCGGCGCTGCAGCCGCTGAACCGGATCAGAGGGCGGCTGCAGGTCACGCGCAGCGGCAAACCTGTCCATCCGCATTTTGGCGAGATCATGCAATGCCTGCTCGAAGGCCGGCCAGATCTTTTCCTGATCGGCGCTAAGTCTGAGGCCTGCATGCAGCGCCGCGATGCGCGCATCGGCAAACGCGGCCATGTCCTCCGCGTTGAGCTTGAGCCCCGCATGTAGCGCTCCGACACGTGAATCGGTAAAGGCGCCCTTTTCGACACTCACGGTCGGGGCTTCCGGACGTTGCTGCGCATAGACGATTATCGATCCAGCAAATATAACCGCGGCCGCACCGACGATAGTTTTCTTCCACATGACCTTGTCTCCTGAAAGATTCCCTTGGCGTTCGAGTAAAAAGCAAGAAATACATCGGCCGATTAAAGTTATGCAGCCGAAAGAACGCACCCCTCTACGATTTACGCCATCTCTGAACGATATCGCGCCAACGTTGGCCGTCGAAACCGCGTTTCATTTTGGTCAGATTTTCGTAATTAAGGTGCGAAAGACCAATAATCGTGCCGAAGAGGAAGAAGAGCATGGTGAGCTTGGGGTCCATCTGCTTTTCCTAATTTGTTTTCCGCAGCGACCAAAACCGTCACCCGAAGACTAAAACGCGCCGAAAGCGCAGTACCTGCGTAAATAGCGCGTAAATTTGTAGAACGATTCAGCAGCCGCGGTGCGAGAATTTAGATCATTACAAAAATGGTAGATGGATGCCGGCGCGCTTCTCGGTATAACGCAGGGCAACTCTTGAATAGCGGGGGCGCGTTTTGAATTTTGCAGATCTAGCCACCGGCATACTTGCCAAAATTGAATATCATATTGATCGAGCACATTCTTACCTCCTAAACGGGATTTTCCGTTATCGCCATCAGGACGCGTCGGCGTTTTATAATGAGTTAAACGGCGGCGGTTACAATCCAAATGAACTTGTCGATGCTCTCGTCCAGCAAAATCTGATTTACATCAACGTGCCGAAATGTGCTTCCACTTCACTCAAAATGATACTAAGCAGCCTCGTCGGGCGCAGGGGCGCGTCATTCGATCAATTGCATAAACGCATATATTCGGGACTGCGGTCACCATTCCAGATCGGCGTGTCAGCCTTTCATCGGCTCGCCACTGATTCCGCGACGCTGCGCTTTTCCTTCGTGCGCAACCCGTATGGGCGCCTGGTATCGGCATGGGCCGACAAATTCCAGGACCGGTATCTGGTCGCCGGCGATTCTTTCATCGACACGTATTTAGTACACCGGAGAGCGATCGATCCGTCGCTACCGCGTGGCGAGCATCGGATGCTGACGTTTGCCGATTTCGTAACTTATGCGACGGCAAAAGCCAGTTTGCGTCTCGATGCCCATTGGGGCCTTCAAGACGATATTCTGAATATGCCCTGCCTCGCGCTGGACTTTATTGGGCGGGTTGAAACCTTCACCAGGGATATTGTGCGTGTCCTCGACCACGTCCGCGCCGTTCAGTTGCTCCGGCAAGCAGCTTTAATGCCGCTGCGCGCCTCGCCGCACCGCTCATGGCCTCTCTACTACACGCAAGATCTCGCTGATCGCTTATACCGCGCATACGAACGCGATTTCGATCGATTTAATTATCCGCGAGCCACCTCCGCTGCGCCGGCTAAATTTTCCTGTGCCAACGCCTAGCGTTGCCCAGTAATCTTCGTTTTATTAGATTCTTTCGGCCTTAATCCATCTGCTTGTCGGGTGTGCTGATCGGGTTGCAATTTCGTCGACCGGATTCGAAGCACTCCTCACTCTTCTTCGCGTCGATCATCGCATTGACCAGCCAGATACCACCACCGACGACGATGGCCGCGCCAACCAATAGAAAGATATTCGTAGTGCGGCGGTCACGTTCGTCATCTTCGTCGTTCGGCTGCATCCTATCCTTTACCATCTAGACCAATCTACAATACCTAATCGCAGCCTGCCGCTCGTTCTTTTATGCAGTTTGCCCGACGAGAATTACGCCGACGAAAATGAGAACAAGCCCGACAATCCGAAGCGGCGGTAGGTGTTCTCCCAAAATAAGCACGGCAGCCAGAGGCACTAGGACAAAAACGAGGGCAAACATGGGCTCCACTACCATCGTACTCGACTCGCTA
>PMAF01000076.1 GCA_003152455.1 Hyphomicrobiales bacterium | reverse complement strand
GGGGCCGTCCACACCAACAGATGAACCCTGGAACGGCGTGGACAATTAGCAGCCGGCGGGGTTCCCCGGAAGCCACAGGCGGCTGCGCAGCACCACCTGTCTCTACTCAAAACTCTGAATGCCGGAGAAACTCCAGGATTTCTTTAACTTCCGGAGTTTTGAGTAAGGACAAGCCTCAGACCAATATTTTGATCGCACGGGATGAAGTTCTCGGTACACACAGGGCACGACCTCGCACCAGACCAACGAATGCGTCGTCACCGCCGACCTGTTGGCGCTGACTCCGATCTATCGGCGCATCATCGACAGGTATTTCGCGTAAGCGCCGCCTGTCATGCGCTGTCAACTGACCAACGCCGCGTCCAAGGTGATCTTGGCGTTCAGCAACTTGGAGACTGGGCAGCCCGCCTTCGCCTTGTTGGCAAGCTCCTGGAATTTTGCATCGTCCGCACCCGGTACCTTGGCTTTCAAGATCAGATGGACGGCCGTGATCGCGAAGCCGTCGGATTGTTTTTCAAGCGTCACATCGGCCTTGGTCTCCATGTTCTCGGCGGTGAGCTTAGCTTCGCCGAGAATGAGCGACAGCGCCATCGTGAAGCAGCCGGCATGCGCCGCGCCGATCAGTTCTTCCGGATTGGTCCCCGGCTTGCCCTCGAAGCGGCTGGCGAAGCCATAGGGATAATCCCTGAGCGCACCGCTTTTCGTCGAGATGGCGCCCTTGCCATCCTTGATTCCGCCCGACCAGACCGCCGATCCGTACGTACTCATATGCATTCTCCTGGCAGCACCACGAAATATCGTCTGAGATATAGACCGACATTCTCCAGATGACCAGGGATCATCATGTACCTAGCATTCTGCTAGGTACACGAAAGCCATATGCGTCGAGTCGGTACCAAGCCAATGCATCAAAGTGACCGTGCCATCGCGGAACTCTAGGCTCTTACTGGAATTTGGACTTTTGAGCAGGGATCAGGCATCTTGCCTTTACTCTGTCGCCGTGACTGCCCGCTGCACCCGGTGGCTTCCCGGCACGGTGCGAAAGGCGATGTTGAGACGGTTCGCGCCATTGATTGCCACGATCGCGAGAGTGAGATTGACGAGCTCCTTCTCGCTGAACTGCGTCCGCGCCTTTTCATAGACTTCATCCGGGACGTGGCCTTCGGTGATGCAAGTCACGGCCTCACACCAGGCGAGCGCTGCACGCTCCCGATCGCTGTAGAAAGGCGACTCCTCCCAGGCATCGAGAAGGTAAAGCCGCTGCTCGCCTTCGCCCATGGCGCGCAGCTCCTTCGCATGCATGTCGATGCAATGGCTGCAGCCATTGATCTGGGAGGCGCGCAACTTGACCAACTCCAGAAGAGTCTGATCGAGCCCGCAATCATGGACGAATGCATGTAGCCCGCCCATCGCCTTCATGCCTTCGGGAGACGCCCGGCGGAAATCCAGTCTCGCCTTCATCGCTAAGCTCCCTCGAAGAGTTTTTGGATGTCGGGCCGCTTCAGCTTGTAATTCAGGATGTCGAATCTTCCGTGCTTGCGAAGCTCCTGGGCGACCCGCTGTGTCTCCTCGATCGCCATCATGGCGAGGCTCGAAGCGGTCGAGACGCGCCTGACGCCAAGCTGCTCGAGCGTTACCACATCGGGCGTGCCGGCGCGGCCGACGATGTTAATAGGCGCCTGGATCGCCTGCGTCAGCCTGCCGATCGTGTCGGCATCGGTGACGGCAAATGGGAAGATGCAATCGGCTCCCGCCGCTAGATAGGCTTCGGCGCGCCGCACTGTCTCGGCAAAGCGCGATGGCGGATCGCCAACCTGCTTCAGATAGATATCGATCCTTGCATTGATGACGATCGGGACTTCGGCCTCTCGCGCCGCATTTCGCGCCGCGCGTATGCGCGCTGCCGCATCGTCGATAGCGCGCATCGGCGCGGTTGAGGCGCTGGTCCCATCTTCCAGATTGATTCCAACCGCACCGGCGGCGATGATCTCGGCGACGCTTTTCGCCACTTCCGCCGGGCTGCCACCATAGCCCGCCTCAATATCGGCGGTCAGCGGCACGCGCAACACGCGCGCCATGCGTGCGGTCGCCGCGACCACCTCGGACCACGGTGCGGCCTCGCCATCGGCATAACCCAACGCCCAATTGACGCCGCCGCTGGTGGTGGCGACGGCATCGAAGCCCGCTTCCTCGACGATCCGCGCCGACAGCGCGTCCCAGGCATTGGCAAGCAGCAGCAGGGGTGGCGTCCCGTGGCGCGCCCGGAACGCCTCGGCAAGATGTAGCTGTCTTTCCCTGTCCATCTTCCATCCTCGCGCCATCCCTGGCCTCTGTAAACATACGCCTGCAGGGGTCAATCTGGTATTCGCGATAGGTGAACGCCCTGAGCTTTCCCGATGTGTACCGAACGGCTTTCGTGTACCTGTCTTTTCCGGAAATCATATCCACGCGTAGTAATGATGCAGCCGGAAAGGACAAGTTCGTCGATCGGAAGGAACTCACATTTAGAATCCTTCGACGAGCGGGTGACCCATATCTAATGGGATTGACCGCTCGCATCAGGAAACGTGCTATTTACGCTACCGCTTTTTAATAAGGATGTTGCGCTAGATTTAGATGTGGAAACACCCGCGTCCGTCGTCGTTGCGTGATGACGCGGCGAGAAAAGTGACATCGCTATCGCGAAGCCCAACCACATCAACCAATAACTTATCCGTTGCGCGCCGACTCTTGCGATCTCCGTTGGCGCAATTGTCGCACCTCCGCTCGACTGCGGAAGAAGCTGAACTAATCGTGCAGCTATTACCTCGGCTTCCGATGGGTTCCAACTTCTGCCGGGGACCAGATCGAGTGTCGAGACCAACGTCCTCTCAGCGATTGCTTTAGGCATTGCCGTCAAACGAGTCGCTTCCTCCCACGGATCAACATTCATCCGCACTAATGCGGAAAGGACGCTAAGCTGCATCCCGTCAGATTCCTCGCAGATCGGCGCAAACAGAAAGTGGTCGTATCTAGAAGTAAAGTTTGAAACTGAAGGACGATGATCCACGATGCGCCGTCTTTGGTTATATCTTCCAGAGCACCACATTGCTTCAACTTCACGTCGTTAGACTTCAATCGGGGGCCGAATAAAGCCTAAGCGTTTAGTAGCTAAGCCGCCTAGTCCATTCACGCATGACGGAATTGTTCACGGCGCATAACACTTCGTCGCCGGCGCCGTAGGGCTCGCGTGATTGCGATCGGTTTCGAGATGACGGCCTCCCGCCAGTTCGACGATCCTGCGGCTGACGCGAGATTTGGAACGCATGCGCATGGAGCTGCGCCGAACGTACGACGATGATCATCATGCGCCGACACCCTAGGTTGCCACGGCGCTGCCTTTCCGCGTGTTGTGCGCCTCATCCGGTGATGATTTCGGTTTTGGCCGGTAAAATTCTCTGTTCTTGCGTCAGAATTCCCTGCTCCGCCGAAATAGTTTTCTGTTTCATTGAGTAGGGAATTTGCGTCTAACGCCCTGTCCCGGCTGTTTCTACCCAAAACTCCCAACGCCAAAGAAATCCTGGAATTTTTCGGTATTCAGAGTTTTGAGTAGGGACACGGCAATGCCTACCGATTAGCGTCCATGACGTGGGCTACCTCGTACAGATGGGCGTCGATCTCGTCCGTTAACTGATCGAAGTGGTTCCACTCCTTGCGAAATTCCGGCGATTTATGAGCCGATTGCAAGAGATCGCAACTCTGCCATTGGATGTAGTTGACGATGCGATGCCCGTCGAGGCTGCGATGCAGCCTGACGGAGATGAACCCGGGCTGGCGCGCCAGGAAGCGGGCCCGCTCAGTCATCAATAACAACGCCTCCGCCTGCTTCCCCGGCTCGGGCTCGATGACCGTGATCTGAGTTACGGGCTGATTGTCGGTTCGGATGTGTGGCATAAACGGCCTCGCTTGATTGGCAATAGATTTGCCGTGTCACGACTGGCGGTCGAGGGGCCAACCCGAGCGATCGAGTACTCGGTCGATCTTGCTCGCCATGATGAAATCGTTCTCATGTAGCCCCTTGATCTTCTTTGTGCTCAGGGAGACGGTCGCATAACGCCAGCCGAAACTGATGTCGAGGTGATGACCTTCAGCCTCGGCAAGCTGACCAACATCCTGAACAAGGCGAGCACTTCTCGAAAGTTGCGGAATCGAAAAGTGCGCTCGATTCGGCGAGTATCGTCAGCGAACTCCCAATTAGGAGCCTGAGTCTGCAAGCGTTGGGCTTCATCACGCGTAAGTGGCGGGATTCCGCCGCGACAAGGCGTGCAAGTCTTCTCGGCGAGCGTCGCTGTCATATTTTCGTCCTCAAGCAAATTTTATCACAGCAGTAGCCGGCGAGCGCTCATCGGTCAGCTGCAGATGCAACGCCGGCCGCTCCCACAGGTTCCAAGACGATCAGGCGCATATGACCGTAGATATCCGGCACTCTCGGCGTGCCCGTGCTGCGGCAGGCTCTGCGCAAGATCGGCATGGATGTGACCGAGACGCTGGAGCTCATCCCGCGCCAGTGGAAGGTGATCCAGCACGTGCGCGCGAAGTTCTCCTGCCGGGTCTGCGAGACAATCACAAAACCACCGGCGCATTCACATCCGATCGCGCGCGAACGCGCCGGACCGGAGCTACTCGCGCATATCCTGTTCTCAAAGTACGGCTTGCATCTGCCGCTCAACCGCCAGAGCGCGGCCTATGTCCGCGCAGGCATCGATCTCGATGTCTCTACACTCGCCGACTGGGTTGGCGTCACAGCAGCGACGCTGATGCCGCTGATCGAGGCAATCCGGGCGAATGTGTTCGCGGCCGAGCGCATCCATGCCGACGGCACGACCGTGCCAGTGCTGGCCACGGGCAAGACGCGCACGGGTTCGGCTGTGGACCTATGTGCGCGACGACCGGCCCTTTGCCGGTCCCGGCCCCGCCGGCGGCGCAGATTTACCCTGCGCCAGCAACATCTCAATCGTTTCAACCGACATCAATAAGTCAGAACCGTGCGGATCGATTCGCCTTTTCGGAGCAGTTCGAAACCTTTGTTGATCTGCGCGAATGGCAGCACATGGGTGATCAGATCATCGATGTTGATCTTGCCGTTCATGTACCAGTCGACAATCTTCGGCACATCGGTCCGCCCCCGCGCGCCACCGAAGGCCGTGCCGCGCCAGTTGCGCCCGGTGATGAGCTGAAACGGGCGAGTGGAAATCTCCTGCCCGACTCCGGCGACTCCGATGATGATCGAGGTCCCCCAGCCACGATGGCAGCATTCCAGCGCCTGGCGCATGACTTTGACATTGCCGATACATTCGAAAGAAAAATCGGCACCGCCATCCGTGAGATTGATCAGATACGGAACCAGATCCTCGCGGGTTTCGCCTGGATTGACGAAATGCGTCATGCCGAATTTCTCGGCCATGGGCTTGCGGCCATTGTTGCGATCGACGCCGACGATCATGTTGGCGCCCGCCATCCGTGCGCCCTGGATCACGTTCAGCCCGATGCCGCCAAGGCCGAACACCACGACATTATCGCCGACCCGCACCTTCGCCGTATTGATGACGGCACCAATGCCCGTGGTGACGCCGCAGCCAATATAGCAGACCTTGTCGAACGGCGCATCCTCGCGGATTTTTGCGACGGCGATTTCTGGCAGCACCGTGTAATTGGCGAAGGTCGAGCAGCCCATATAGTGCATGATCGGCGCGCCGTCGCAGGAAAAGCGCGAGGTGCCATCCGGCATCACACCTTTGCCCTGCGTCGCGCGAATCGCCGTGCAAAGATTGGTCTTCTGCGACAGACAGGATTTGCACTGGCGGCATTCCGGCGTGTAGAGCGGGATGACGTGATCGCCCTTCTTCAGGGTCGTCACGCCCGGCCCGACCTCCACCACGATGCCCGCGCCCTCGTGGCCGAGAATGGCCGGAAAAAGCCCTTCAGGGTCAGCTCCGGAAAGCGTGTATTCGTCGGTATGGCAGATGCCGGTGGCCTTCACCTCCACCATCACTTCGCCTGCCTTCGGCCCGTCGATTTCGATCGTCTCAACCGACAAGGTTTTGCCGGGCGCGCGGGCCACGGCAGCGAGGGTTTTCATAGGCAGTATCCTGAGTTGTTAGCGTTAGAGCAGTTTGCGAAAAGTTTAAATCAATCGGTGAGCACGGGGACGGTTATGGGAATCCAGGTCGAATAGTGCCGCTTCCCTTAGACGATCCGGCAATTCATGGAACCGACGCGTTCCATGACAGTCATGTCCGGTAAGGATCCAGGCTGAGTAAAAACGTGCTGCTGGAGCTCGGCAAGATCCGAACGATTATGCGGGACGATATTGTCTTGGAGCTCAACCCCACAACCCCGACAGTCCGGAATACACCCCGAAGATCACCGTTGACGCAATCACGATCGCAACGATGCCGGCATAAGCTCCTTGCAGTCGATAAGGTTCTGGAAGGCGTCGAGCCAACAGATACAGGAATCCCAGCACGATCGGCAACAACAGTGCATTCATCACCTGCACCCCAACGCTCAACCTGACGAGGTTGACACCCGAGACGATGATGAGCGCCCCAGCGATAAGCGTTACTGTATAGATGCCATAGAACCAGGGCGCTTCATGCGGTTCGTGCTCCAGTGAATGCTTGGTACCGAGAACTTCACTAAGGGTTCGAGCCGCGGTCAGCGTTACAACGATAGTCGCTACAACGGCCGCGCCCGACAATCCGAGACAAAATAAGAGCTTGCCAGTTGTTTCGCCAAGGTACGGTGTGATTGCTTGGGAAATTTGTTGCACGGTATCGAGTGAGCCAGAATGGGTAGCGTTTCCCAGCGTCGCGGCGGTCGCAATCAGTACCGCTGCCATTATTAATTGCGTCACCAAAGCACCAAACGCAGTATCCAGACGCGCTGCCGGCAAGTCATCAAGCGACAACCCTTTTTCTATGACTGACGACTGCTGGTAAAACACCATCCAGGGCATGATCACGGCGCCGATGTTTGCAGCAACAAGATAGAGGTACTTTGGGTCGCGCCACGCAATATCGACAGATCCGGAAGCGAGAGCGGTAAGTTCGGGATGGGCCTGCCAAGCGACGAACAAAAATACGAACTCAAATGCCCCAACGACGATCGCGATTCTTTCTACAACGAGATATGAGCCCTTATAGGCCATCGCGATCAGTGCGACGACGATCAGTGACATTGTGACGGGTGTGGGTACTCCCATTAGTAGGCCGACACCTGCTAACCCGCTTAGCTCGCTCAATAGCGCACCAACGCAAGATAGCACTAAGGTAGCCACGGAAAGCCATGCCCAGGCTTTACCAAAGTGGTTGTGTATGAGTTCTGCGTGCCCCTTACGCGTCACAAGACCGAGGCGCACGGTCAGCTCCTGCACAATGTATAAGATTGGTACGAGGACGAATTGCAGTAGCAGAAGTTGGTAACCCCACTCAGCTCCACTTTGGGCAGCAGTGATGATGCTGCCTGCATCAGTGTCGGCGAGCATCACGACGATGCCCGGACCGGCGACAGCAATAAAGTGACGCCAACCCAGATACGGCAGCAGAGGTCGATGGGAGAGGTCAGAACCCTTCATTAGTATTATTGTAGAGTAGCTCTCGGAACAGGAAACTTAAACGAACAAATTATGTGCAGCAAATTCACACCGACTGGACGTTGACACATGTCAATTGACCTCTAGGTACCTGACATTTTGTGACGTAATCAGATCGAACCACGCTCCGCTGTTCTCTGGCGGTAACGTTCGGTTAGGGGCACTCGCGTCGCTTTCGCGATGTCAATTTGTCATGATACCCCTCCTCCAACGGAGCATATTGGCGTCACGCCTGCTTGGCGCACCGCCCCCACAGCCACGCGATGGCAACGTGGGCGCGTTCAAAAGCTTTCAATGCAGAAAAGCACGCAGGAGAACGCTGAGGCTTGCCTCGGTTGGACCGGTGCCGCCACGTTGATCGCGCACCCATCCGCGCCTTAACAGGCGCTACCCGCTTGAACGATATTGGGTCGATACATTATCGACCACATGGCCGTTACAGCCACCGTGATGCCGATCAGCAGAATAATCCAAAACGATGCCTGTGGGTCCACTTCAACCACCCAGCGCACGGCAGTCAGCAGCAAAATGATCGCGGCCAGCACCATATTGGTCCAGCTATGCCACCTCATAAAATCGGTCCGGCGCGCCCACAGCGAAAGTAAAATTACGGCGATGCCGGCAGCGGCCAGCTCGATCTGGCTCACATCGCCGGCGGGGATGGAAAAAATGGCGCGATAAACGAGCCACAGACCAATCAAAACGGTTGCAAAATTTGCGATCATCCTCGCACCTCGGGTTCATGAGTACGTTGGAGTAAGCGCCAGGTTATCGGCGGGATTGCGAGAAATGCAGCACTGCTCGCGACGATCAGCCCCTTCCAGCCGATGTGAAGAGGCGTCCAGGCGACAATCGCGATCGCGGTAAGACCGTGTAATCCGTACAAAACGAGCGACAGCCGGTAGAGACTTATTGCATCCTGAATACGTGCAATTGTGTAGACAAGCCCATAGCTCCCGGCCAACGCCACGTAGACGCCCAGGAGCAATGCCGACTGAAGCAAGCCGATCTCGCTCATTCGGCAGCTCCAGCGGTAGCCAGGACTGGCGCCCGTTTGCCGATCGTAAGCAGGTCCCACACCAGAGCCACGTAGCCTGCCGCGAACATGAGCCCGAAGATGAATCGGGTGACCATCCCCTCGACGAACCATGGGCTTGACTGCCCGGCAATGAACGCATCGTGGGTCGATCCGCCGATCGCCCGTTCAATGAATGCCTGCGCAAAACCGGAAACCAACAACGCGCCCACCATGCCAACGAGACCAAGGTTGAGCGCGGCAAAAGACCATTTCCAAAGCGCGCCATCCACTTGCGTAAGGCTGCGGAGCTTCTGGATAACCAGATAGATGACCGACAGCACACCACATGCGTAAGCTCCCCAGAACGCAAAATGTCCGTGCGATACCGTCCACTGCGTCCCATGGGCATAAAGATTGACCTGCGGCAGTGTCATCATGAAGCCCCAGACGCCGCCGCCGAGGAAATTGCCGAATGCCTCCGCCATCAGCCAATAGAAGGCCGGCCGATTCGTCGTCTTCATGTGATGAGTGCCGGCGTCATAGACTGCGTGCACGACCATTCCGAGAAGCGGCAACGGCTCGAACGCAGAGAAGAGACCACCAATCGTGAGCCAATAGCTTGGCGCACCGATCCAGAAGTAGTGGTGACCCAGCCCCAAAATCCCCGTGCCGAGAACGAGCGCCACTTCAATGTAAAGCCAAGTTTCAACGATCCGTCGGGAGGTGCCTAGAAGCTGCATCAGCGACCAAGCCATGATGCAGCCGATAAGGACCTCCCAGGTCGCTTCGACCCAGAGATGGACAAGCCACCACCACCAGAACAGATCGGCCGACATATTGCTGATGGCCGGGAACGCATCCAGATAGAGAACGAGAAGCGGCACAAGGTCGACCATCAACACCGCGGTAATCCCGCTGACCTTCCCCGTTACATATGCGGTTCCAATGACGTTATAAGCAAAGACCGCCATGACCACGACGACGCCGATTGCGGCCCAGCGCGGCGCTTCGACATATTTTCTACCTTGGTTGATGAACCACAGCGCAGTCTCGTCGCTATTGCCGTATTGAACAACGATGAAAACGACTGCGACGACGACAACCGCTCCGAAGAATACGTAGAACAGGATCTCCGCCAACTTGATTCCTACAAGTTCGCGGCCAAACTCTTCCGGCAAGAACCAGTAGATCGCTCCCATGAATCCCATCAGGAGCCAGATGATCATCGTGTCGATGTGAAGAATTTTGGCGATATTGAAATGGAGGATGCCAAATAGGAAATCGGGGTTGATATAGTAATAGGCCGACATCAATCCAGCGACAGTCATGATGCCGAACAACGTGATGGCCGCGGTCAGATATTTAAGCGCGAGTTTCTGCGAACGATACATCGCGACCCCCCTACTGCTTCTGCTGCATACGGCCGAAATTGGCCGGGAACCCGTTAGTATCAACGGCAGACATCCATTTGAGATAAGCGACGAGGGCTTCGGCCTCCTGCTGGGTAATGTCGAGATTCGGCATCGCGCGTGTCCAGATACGATACTTGTCTGGATGCATAAGGAATTTCACCATCGCGTCTTCGCGCGTCTTCGTACCGGTAATGATTTTCCAAGTCTCCCAGGCGGGATCGAGCCAAGCCTTGGTAAGATCGGGGGCGTAATAGGCGCCGTTGCCGAAGAAAGTATGACAGTCGATACACGAGCGGCTTTGAATTACCATCTTGCCCTTGTCGATTAGTGCTTCCGCTGCCGCCGCATCCACGGCCTTGCCGAACAGAGGCTCGGCCCCTCTGATAACCGGCATGTCGTTGCCGCGCTTGTCATCAAATTTGTAATCGATGTGCTGATTGATCACCGTGTAAAGAGGGACATTTGAGCCGCCGGGGCTAATGGCCGCGAGGCTATCGATGGTCAGCATGACGAGGACCACGGACATGATCGAAACCGTACTGATGGCGCCGGCGCGCCAAAATGCTGGGTCATCGACGTGCATGAGGCTGCTCCACCTGGCTAAGGATATTGCGAAGCTTGTCACCGCGCCGTGAGAAGATTCGACCTGCGCTCACCGCCGTCTCCCGCTCAGGCTTCGAATCTCGGAAACAGAATGTTGTTTTCGATGTGGATGTGCTCGGTCAGGTCCTCGGCCAATTTGGCAACGCCGGCATAGAGCGCACGCCAGGAATTGCAGGCGCTATCGGGCAGCGTCATATCATTGGTCAGAGCGGCAAGCACTCTGAGCTCCTCGCTGTGCGAGTCATGCTCGTGACGCATCATACCGATGGGATGCACGATCATTGGATTGCCGCCCACGAGCATGAGCGGGAACAGCACTTGCTCTTCCTTCTGCATGTGCGATTCGAGCTCGCCGTGCATACGCGCAAGGAGATCAGAAAGGCCCTTGGGCGCCGCTGGATGTTCGGCATGCACCTTCTCGACGCGGATCGCGAGATTGCGCAATTCGGGCAATTCCCGACGGTGGACCTGATGATAGCGCTCGAGGATGTGGCTGATCAGTTCCTCCACGCTATCGGGGATGGGGTTTTGTTCGGGGGCTAGGCGCGCCAACTCGGCCGCAATGGGCGCCAAATCGAGACCCCTCTTCTGTGCGGCCCGTTCCAGGCTTTCCGATCCGTCGCAGCAGAAATCGAGCTTGTGGCGGCGAAAAATCGCGGTTGAGCCGGGAAGGCTGGCGGCGATGTCGCCTAGACTAAGGAGCGCCAAGGGCTGAGATTCTACGCGGCCCATGGAGGTTCTCCCTTCGGGCGGTAATGTGGTAATTACTATACCAATTAATGTAGAACCATGTATGTGGTATAGTCAATACCAATATGGAGGCCGCATGCGATTGCTTACCTCGACCGATCTTTCCCTGCGGGTGCTGATGCGGCTGTCGGCTACGCCGGATGCGCATGTAAATACCGACGTGCTCGCGCGCGAGTTGGCCGTCTCACGGCACCATCTTCACAAGATTGTCCAGTATCTCGTCGAAGTGCGCCTCGTTCGCACAATCCGCGGAGCGCGCGGCGGCGTGATGCTGGCACAGCCTGCCAGCGAGATCCGGGTCGGCGAGTTCGTCCGCGGCCACGAGCAGGATCAGGCCCTGGTGGAGTGTTTCCGCCCCGACGGCGGAGCGTGCACGCTGCTGCCGCGCTGTCGCCTGCGCGGCATGTTGGCGTCCGCAAAAGACGCCTTCTACCAGTATCTCGATCGATACACCCTGGCGGACTGTCTTGCCGGACCCAGCCCATCAGCGCGCGAGCGTCCGAAACCGAAGCGGTCTCTCGCCGTGAGAGCCAAGGCGTCGCAGGGATGATTCCCGCCCTGCGGCGTCGGTCTCGATAGTCAGAAAATGTCTAAGGAGCCTTCCGATGGAAAGCGATAGTGATTTTCAAAAACGATAGGCTGACTGACACCCTTAAGGGTCGGCTCGTGCTGTTTGCTATCTGTGCAATTGGGGTCTTAGCAACAGCAATCTTGTTCTATTTCCTTTGGTCGTCAGCCTTTCGCATGGCGTTCGTAGTTGGTCCAATGGAAGCAACGATAAGATCGCGGCGGCGGACCACTCAACGTGGGTACTAAGCGGGGCGAAGCAAATAGATCGCTCTGCGTATCATCCGTCAGGCGACAGACGCAACGAGTCCGAGGTTGGCCCATCACCGGGTATGCAGCAAGAACGGCGGTTGAGGAGTTCTAAATGACAAGTATTGATGGAGTTTGTCGCGACGTCTGCGAGGCAACCGAGTTCGTGACCATCGTTACGATGGGAGATGATGGACCTCACGTCGTCGGCAACTGGGGCGACTACATGCGCGTACTCGGGATCACGGAAAATACAATCGTCTTCCCCGCCGGGCGCTACCAGCAAACGGAGAAAAATCTTCGCAAGAATAACCGAGTGCAGTTGCTGGTCACTTCCAAGAAGGTGCAAGGAACTCGCAGTCCGGGCCAAGGGTGCCTTATCGTCGGTACTGGCGAGATACTCAGTTCAGGCGATATCGTGAATGCGGTAAAGGCAAAATTCCCTTGGGCGCGAGGCGCAATGGTGATCCACGTTGAGGATGTCAAAACTCAATTATGACCTCACGTGATACGCCGCACATCTCCTGGGACATTACCGCCTCCGCGCTGTGATTGTCGCAACTGCCCATCTCGGACTGCTTGAAACGCGCGATATCGTCAGCGGGCTGCCAAGTAAACAGGGAGGTCGGTCAATGGCGGGCGTGCCGGAATTTGAAAGAACATATCGGCGACGAAGCCGCGGTGGTAGCTCGTGTGGTTGACCATATGCAGAACTATTTCGCTTCGACGCATTTCTCCCTGTTTCCCGCCAATAAGCGTAAAGCGAACCGTTTCGTCCGCGTCGGCTTCGGATAGCGCATCTCCCCAAGCTATATACCAAGCGTCGATTGCCTGCTGGGCGCGCCACAGCTCCGCGAGATCGGGATACAGAATCGTATTCAGCGCGGGGATATCGTGATCGCGCTTTTCAATGTGTGCCTGCCAGATCAGGTCGACTACGTGCAGGTGGTTAAGCGTGTTGACGATGTTCTTGAAAAGTGTGGGGCGGTCCTTGATCGCTTCACCGACTGGTAGTGCTGCGACCGCCTCAAATATTGCCCTATTTGCCCAAGCATTGTAGCGCGTCAGCATTTGGATGGTGGAAGTGGTTGTCATACTGTCCTCAAACAGCGAAAAAGCACCGTAGCAACGGGTTCTGCCACCCACCTAGTGGATGAAATCTGACGCTTGATACCCGCTCCGACGCGCAAAATGGATCAGACATGAGCATCGGCATAGGCTTGAGCCCAGAGCGTCGGATCGCGACCGTCGCTGACAAGTCCGGTTTATTCCCAACTCCGGACATATCGCTGCCCCGCACTAACTGACGCTTAGTGCCCGACATTGGCAAACGCCATCATCAGCCCCGTTGCCGATCATGGCCAGCATCAGAATTTTGGGGGTGTAGCGCTCGCGGCGATAGATTGAAAACCAATAGTCGAACCCATCCCAGTCGGAGCAACTATATGTTTCTTCACACTTATCGATGGCAAATCTAGCAAGTGGACTATGTGCGCGCGCTTGGCGGCGCTGGTACCATTCCCAAAAATTGGCGACTACGTTCGGGCGGCGCTCGCTTTCTGTCATCGCATCTCCTCCCCAGCCAACTTGCCACTCGTGCTGTGAGCAGCATCGGAATCGAGGGCCTTCAACCGGCTTGGCTGTAGTTCACCGGTTGCCTCCAAAACTGGATAGGCGACCGAGCAGATGTGTGAATGAATGCGCTTCAAATCGCGAAGTATGTCGAGATGCAGCGAGCTGGTCTCAATGCTAGCAAGCAGTCCTTCGCGAAGCCGCGCTAAGTGATTTTCCGAGGCAACTCGTTCAGCTTCACGGATTGCAATCTTTTCTTCGATTAATTGCCGCGCGATTTTCACGTCACCAGAAATAAACACACCAAGCGCGAGTTTGAGATTTTCGAGTACGCGACGGTGGAAATTCTGCAATTCAGCGGCACCGTCTTCCGAGAACTTAAGATGATTCTTGATCTTCTTGGCCGCAAGCTCCATCAGATTCTTGTCGATGATATCTCCGATGTGCTCAAGATTGATGGTGAATGAGATAACCTCCATAGCGCGGCGACCTTCGCGATCATCCAAGCTCTCCCTTGTGATTTTTGTGACATAGAGCTTGATTGCTTCGTGAAGCTTGTCGACCGTATTGTCCATACGCTCGATCTCGGACACCAGCTTGCGGTCATCGTTCATCATCGCGACGATCGTTTGCCGCAACATGGTCTCAACGAGGTCTCCCATGTGCATGGTCTCCCGCGCCGCACAGGTGAGCGCCAGCGACGGTGTCCCAATCGCTGTCGCATCGAGATAAACCGGGGTCGATGGATCGGGGCTAATGGCCGGCTTTGGCAAAAGCCATTCAAGGAGTTTGGCGAATGCGGGCAACGGGACGATGAAGATCGCGGCCAAGGCCAGATTGAACAGACTGTGAAAATCCGCGATCAGCCGAACCGAATTTGGATCGATTGCTGTCAATGTTTTGACAAGCGGTTCGAGGAAGGGAAGCACAAGTGCGCATCCCACCACGCGATTGATCAAGTTACCGAGCGGTAGCCGACGCGTTATCGGATTTTTGAGGCCGCCACCCTCGATGAGTGGATTTATCGCGCTTCCGAGATTTGCGCCGATAACAAGCGCGAATGCCACGACCGGCGTGATGAAATTTGAATAGGAAAGGGACATGACGAGCAGCACGACGGCCACGCTCGAATGTGCCGCCCATGCAAGAGCTGCACCGAAGACGACATTAAGGAAGGGCATGCCTGTCGCGGCCGTGAGTAAAGCGCGAACGTTCGGGGCGTTCTCGGCGGGCGCTAGTGTGTCGAGCAAGATATGCAGCGACAACAGCATCAGGCCTAGTCCAATCGCGACCCGGCCAAGATCGCGAATGCGCGTCCGTGCGCTGCGGTTGAATGCAATGACGCCAATGACCAGAAGAACCGGGGCGACCGATGAGACATCAAAACTGAAGGCCTGAACTATTAGGGTTGTCCCGACGTTTGCACCCAGCATGATAGCCAAAGCCGGGACAAGGCCTACCAGTCCGTCGCCTACAAAGGTGGCCGTCATCAACGCGGTGGCCGTGCTGCTTTGCAGCAAAGCCGTAATTCCAACTGCGGCGAGGAATGCGGTGCCCCTGTTTCGCAGCGCAACGCCGATGACGCGACGGAGATCGCTGCCAAAAGCGCGCAGGATGCCGGACTGCACCATATGCAGTCCCCACAACAGCAGGGCGATCCCACCTATAAGGTCGAGGAGGACGATGGTTCCCATCGAGTCGCTCCCTATGGCTATTCGAATGTAGCCTCGGTTAAGGAGCGAGGCCATGGTTTATCAAAGTCGGTCCAACAGCAATGGAGCGCGAGAGTTCCAATGTTAGGTACCAAGCGTCAGATTTTATCCACTAAATCAGCATTTCGCAGATGGTCAAGAATGAGCGGCAACATTAACCCTCAACTGCGGCGCGCGAAAGCGAATCCCAATCCAATAAGTACCCTGGCTCGGAGGGCCCTATGATAGCTGTTATCTTCGAAGTCTGGCCCGCTCACGGCCGTAAGGATGACTATCTCGGAATTGCAGCAGCGTTGCGGGCCGAGCTCGATCGCATCGACGGATTTATTTCGATCGAGCGTTTCCAAAGTCTGTCAGATCCGAAAAAGCTGCTGTCGCTTTCTTTTTGGCGGGATGAGGAAGCCGTGAAGAATTGGCGAAACCATTCCAAACACCGTGAGAGCCAAACAAAAGGGCGGGCTGGAATCTTTGCTAACTATCGCCTGCGGGTAGGCCCCGTGACGCGTGATTACGGTCTGACCGAGCGCGCCGAGGTACCCATGGATTCCCGCCACGTCCATGACGTGCAACATCCTCGATAATTGCGAGTTGACACATCGGCTTGACCTCGGCCAACTTTTTTGTTGACCGCAGTTCAGCTCAGCGCCGCACCACGCGCATCCGCTGCCCGATTAGCACCGTTGCCACAACAGCCGCAGCAAATAAAATGGTTTCGATATTTATCGGTTCGCCGTTTACCGGCAGCGCGAGCACCACGATCGCAAACGGCTGTAGCAGCATGAGCTGCCCGACACGGGCAATGCCGCCGATCGCCAGCGCCGCGTTGAAAACAAAGAATGCGGTGTCTTGGCTTACAAACCCGACATAGCCAAGGCCGGCCCAGGATGAAATCGACACTCTCGCGATATTAGCCGGCCAGAGCGCAAACGTCGCCACCGCCGCGAGCGGAAGGAAGATCACTACTTGTCAGGATATAACTTCCCATCCAGGCATCCGCGCCGCGAGGCGACCCGAAAACGTGTATCCGAGCGCGGAGGTCGAAACTTATGTAAGAAATTCTAGTCTTGAGAAGTCGTTGCTGGAGCTCGTCAGGACGCGAGCATCACAGATCAATGGTTGTGCATACTGCCTCGATATGCACACGAAAGATGCACGAGCGGCAGGCGAGACGGAGCAGCGTCTCTACGCCTTATCTACTTGGCGTGAGACTCCCTTCTTCACCGACCGCGAACGGGCGGCACTTGAATGGACTGAAGCGGTGACGCAGATTAGCAGCAATCTCGTATCCGACGCTCTCTATGAACGAGTTCGTCAATATTTTAGCGACAAGGAACTCATAGATTTGACCATGGCCGTGATAGCCATCAATGGGTGGAATCGTCTCGCTATCGCGTTCCAGTCGGTGCCAGGAAACTATCAACCGTCTAAGAACTGAACACTAACCCGTCTTATTCATCGACGGTTTGTGAGGAGGTTGGCGAGCGTGGCGTACGCCGCCGACATGGCATTCGATTCGATTACTGCGATTCTGTGGCCGCAGGAAATAATCGAGATCCTTCTAGCTCGACTGCGTGCCGCGGAAGGCCTGAGCAGAAGCTTGGTTTGAAAAGTGTTACATTTTTAGTCTTTGGTGGTGCTACCTTTTTCGACGCGCCGGGTTGACGTTGTTTGGTTTGCCCCTTTCAACGCCGCCGCACGCGAAGCCATGGCCGCAAGACTGGGGCTTCTGCGCATTAGGTTGTCACCGGTCACCGCAGGTTGTTCAGACCCGCTCTAGGTGCTGGTGCGGCTCCAGCGGCAGTTCGACCCAGATCGGGTCTCCAGCTCGGACCTCCCCGGCAGCAAGGACGACGCCCATGATGCCGGCTTTAGGGACTAGGTTGCCCTGCTCGTCGCGGTCCAGAACCGCCGCCATCAAACCAGGCCGGTAGTCGTTCAACTGCCTGCAAGGATCTCTGAGGCCAGTCACGTCTACGATTGCGGTATTACCAATGTGAAGCCGCGCTCCCCGTGACAGTGCGAGCAGGTCAATACCGCGCGTGGTGATGTTCTCTCCAATTACCCCCGGGGCGAGCTGGAAGCCAACGGTATTGAGCTCGTCAAGCAGTTCCTCGTGGATCAGGTGTACCTGACGGAGATTTGGCCGGGTTGGGTCCTTAGCAACGCGTGAACGGTGCTGTACGGTCACTCCGAGGTGAGCGTCACCCTCAACCCCCAACCCAACTAGAAGCCGGATGCTTTCCTGCACTGGCTTGCTAAACTGATGCACCGCGCTGAGGCTCACCGCCGCAACGATGCCGGACAAATTTCCGCCCTTCATGCGGCCTTCTCCATTCTCCATTTGCGCTTCACTGGCTACGTTAGCATTTGATTGTGACCGCGCGAAGCGGAATTGACGTCGAAGGAGCAAGAACGTCGAAATGTCGATGTCTGAAGTTCAAAAGTGAACGCAGGATATTTTTTGATAAATACATTTAGTCAGCACAATAGGATGGGCGATGCCTTTCCATTTTTTTACGGAAGGCAACAATTGCCTGATAACAAGATGGCAAATGATGATCGCCTCGCGAACAACAGCAGAGTTCTCATAATCTTAAACGCGTCCATGAAGCGCCATACAATCAAACGACCTTTATTTCATGCAAGCTTCATGGTGGCGCCAGCTTCACGGTGGTTGCGGATTGAATGACTTCCGTCGTGAAAAATGCAGGCGCGATGTCTGCAACTAGCACTTTTCGGAATCGCCGCAATGTCCAACTTGAGTCAGCAATGCGCCCCAAATCGGACATTGACTGACCGTTGCCAACTAACCTCGATTTATGAGTACGCGTCCTCGGAAAGATTTCAACCGCGTAGTTCGAAATATACGGGTTCGCTGCGGCCAACACTGCGGACTATTGGATCCGTGGTAATGTGGTAAATTGGTGGAACGGCGGCGGTGAAGACAGCGTCCATTCAAGCGTCGTTGCGCCTGCACCCCAAGGGTTGCCAGCCGCTTTCTCCTTCCGCCAGAACGCGAAGATCATACCGGCGAAGAATACCACCAAACCTGTGGCCGAGATGTACGATCCAATTGACGCGATGAAATTCCAGCCGGCAAAAGCATCTGGATAATCGGGGATGCGGCGCGGCATTCCTGCAAGCCCGAGGAAATGCATCGGGAAGAACGCAAGGTTGACGCCGATAAGGGTCAGCCAGAAGTGCAGTTTGCCGATGGTTTCCGAATACATATATCCGGTGATTTTCGGAAACCAGTAGTACCAACCCGCGAAAATGGCGAAAACGGCGCCGAGCGAGAGTACATAATGGAAGTGCGCAACTATGTAATACGT